>JBGUWL010000128.1:0-19760 GCA_045221075.1 Acutalibacteraceae bacterium | reverse complement strand
GCCAAGCCATGAACAGCATAAAATCATAATGTCCATAAGAAAGCAGCCGGAAAGAGAAACGCTCGCTTTGCTCGCTCAATGAATAATGAATAATTAATAATAAGTATGTTGCAAATAATTCAACTTCCGAATAAACAGGCACGTTAAACTTTGAACAGTGCGAAAATTCGGTTGCCTGTATAAAGCAGCCGGAAAGTGACCCGATTAAGGGTCACGTCGGCGCCGGCGTGCTGCCGGGCAGCGTGACGCTGCACCCTACTTCGCGGCGCAGAGCACCCCAAGGGCACTTGTTACACTGCGCCTGCGCTCCCTACTTCGCGCTCCGGTTCAGCGACATCCGGCAGTCATGTGCCGCGGTTACGGCTTTTTCGGGCGTAACAACTCCCGCCGGCACTTCGTGCCACCAGCTTTGCACTTCATCCGCCAGCCAATTCCAACTGCCGTGAAAAACCGAAGAAAGATAAGACGTGGAACACAGCAGCCAAAGCAGGCCGAATAGGTCTGCGACGCGGACGCAAGGCAAAAAATCACTGGCGTTGTCATACGTCCAGTGCGGTCACGCACCGTTGTCATACGTCCAGTGCGGTCACGCACCGCGGGAGTAAAAGTGTCCTGTCCGAGCCCAGAGCGCAGCGCAGCGGAGCGACAGCGCGAATCGTCCAGTGCGGTCACGCACCGTTGGCATACGTCCGGTGCAGTCACGCACCCAATCCCGTAAAACACAGGTCCCCACACACAAGGAGTATGATATGGAACAGATAATAATAAAAAACGTACATATACTTGACCCCGTCCGGGATGTGGACAGAACCGGAGACATTTATATAAGCGGCGGCAGCTTCGCCTCTGCTGAGGATATTGCTCCCGGTGCAAAGGTCATTGACGGTACCGGACTGACAGCGGCACCGGGACTTATCGACCTTCATGTCCATCTTCGTGACCCGGGACAGACCGGCAAGGAGGATATCATCACCGGCTGCCGTGCCGCAGCTGCCGGAGGCGTAACACAGCTTCTTGCAATGCCCAACACAAAGCCCGCAGCTGACAGTCCCGAAACGGTACAGTATATCCTTGAAAAAGCAAAGTCCGCCGACTCCCGTGTTCACGTTGTGGGCGCAATAACAAAGGGTCTTGGCGGTCATGAGGCCACCGACATAGAAGCACTCCGCAAGGCCGGTATCTCCGCCCTTTCCGATGACGGTGTGCCGGTGCTGGACACGTCCATAATGGTCAGCGCAATGAAGACCGCCGCAAAGTTAGGAATCCCCGTCACGGCTCACTGTGAGGATCCCTATCTTGCCGGCGGAAAGGTAAACGAAGGCGGAATATCCGAAGCCCTCGGAGTAAAGGGTATGCCCGCTGCTGCCGAAAACGCCGGCACCGCCCGGGAGATTGCCCTTGCGGAAAGCTACGGCGTGCCCGTCCATATCTGCCACGTCAGCACAAAGGTATCCGCCGACATGATAAGGGACGCAAAAAAACGGGGCGTCAGGGTCACCGCCGAAACAGCCCCCCATTATCTGATGCTGACCGAGGAGGAACTGCTGAAAAGGGATGCGGATTACCGCATGAACCCTCCCCTGCGCACCGAGACCGACAGACTTGCAATGATAGAGGCATTAAAGGACGGCACAATCGATGCCATTGCCACGGACCACGCTCCCCATACGCCGGAGGAAAAATCGGATTTCGTATCCGCTCCCAACGGTTCCATCGGCATGGAGACTTCATTTGCCGCCTGCTATACCGTGCTTGTTGAGGGAGGTCACCTGACCGAAAGTGAACTGATACGCAGAATGTCCTCAGATCCCGCAGCCATTCTCGGAACAGGCGGCGGCACACTTGACATCGGAGAACCCGCCGACCTGATGCTCTACAAAAAAGAAAAATGGACCGTGGACCCAGAAAAGCTCCACGGCAAGTCAAAAAACACGCCCTTCAAGGGACTGACCCTCAGCTCAAAAGTAAAAATGACGATATGCGGAGGACGCATCGTCTTTGACGAGCTTACATAATAATCCAAAAGAATACGGAGGTAAACACTATGTCATTCGACAGACTCATCGAAGGAATCAAAAGAACCAAAAACCCCACGGTAGCCGGACTTGACCCCAAGCTGGACTTTATACCGGACTATATCAAGGAAGAGGCCTTTGCCCGCTGCGGAAGGAACCTTGAAGGCGCCGCCGAAGCCCTGTTCATGTTCAACAAGGATCTGATAGACGCGCTCTGCGACATAGTACCCGCAGTAAAGCCCCAGGCGGCTTACTACGAAATGTACGGCTGGCAGGGTCTGAGGGCTCTTGCCCGCACCATTGAATACGCAAAGAGCAAGGGAATGTTCGTCATCACCGACGGCAAGCGCAACGACATAGGCACCACCATGGAAGCCTACGCAAAGGCTCATCTCGGTTCTGTGGCTGTAGGAGAAGAGAGCTTTGAGCCCTTCGGCAGCGACGCTCTTACCGTAAACGCCTATCTGGGTACCGACGGCGTAAAGCCGGTACTCAATGTATGCAAAGAAACCGACAAGGGACTTTTCGTTCTGGTAAAGACCTCAAATCCCTCATCCGGTGAGCTTCAGGACAGAACACTGGATGACGGACTTACAATTTACCGCACCATGGGCAAGATGTGTGAAGCATGGGGCGAAGAGCTGCCCGGAAAATACGGCTACAGCGGCGTGGGAGCCGTTGTGGGGGCCACATATCCTAAGCAGCTTGAAGAGCTGAGAAAAGAACTGCCCCACACCTTCTTCCTCGTTCCGGGCTACGGCGCCCAGGGCGGCGGCGCAGCGGATGTGGCCGGCGCATTTGACGAAAACGGTCTGGGTGCTGTGATCAATTCCTCAAGGGGGATCATGTGCGCCTGGAAAAAAGAAGAGGGTCTTGACCCCAAGGAACACGCAGCGGCTGCCCGCCGTGAGGCTATCCGCATGAGGGATGAGATCACCGCTCTTGTTCCCGTCCGCTGAAGCATAACACAAACGATCCGCCCTGCACTCCCAGGAGGCGCAGGTTTTCCGCAAGATAAATTTTTTTCCGGAAGGGAGGCTTCCCGAATGAACAAAATGAATAAACGATTCAGAAAAGGCGCCATTGCGGTTGCCACGTCCACCCTTATCGGACTCGGAGGCTGCCAATGCACTCCTTCTACCCAGAGTTCACAGGATCAGCCTGTTTCAACAAGCAGTCAGTCCGGTATAAAAATGCCTGAAAGCCCTGGTTTGGAAGAGAGCATCCCCGAGACCATCTACGGACCGCCCTCCGCTCTTGAAAGCAGCGCCGGCTCCGAACCGTCCAATAATATCAGCAAAGATATATCCAAGCCCATCAACAACACGTCGTCTGCTCCTGAAAGCAGCACCGGCTCCGAACCGTCCAATAATACCGGCAAGGAAACATCAAAGCCCGCCAACAACACATCTTCTGCTCCTGAAAGCAGCGCCGGCTCCGAACCGTCCAATAATACCGGCAGGGAAACATCAAAGCCCGCCAACAACACGTCGTCTGCTCTTGAAATCAGTGCCGGCTCCGAACCGTCCGATGATACCGTCAGGGAAATACCCGAGCCCATCTATGGACCGCCGCCTGCTCTTGAAAGCAGTCCCGGATCAGAACCGTCGGAGGATGTCGATGTGGACATGGAGCCCCTCTACGGTCCGCCGTCAGTTTTTGACTATGAACCTGCCGAAGACATCCCGGAGGATATCTACGGACCCCCTGTAGGCGAAGAGGATCCGATGAATCCTTAATGCAACACTGCAAATGAATAATAAACCTTATGAGGAGAAACTAATGGATCATTATGAAAAACTGCGCCATCTCCGGCAGCTTTCGGAATACCGCAGAAAAGTATGCCGGGAGCCACTGCTTAAATTCCTGTTTTTTGAGCTGACAATGCGCTGCAATGAGCATTGTCTTCACTGCGGAAGCTACTGCGGCGACGTTGAAAGCAGCGAGCTTCCTGTGGAAGTGTACAAGAACATACTTGACAAGGTAAAGCGGGACTTTCCCGTGCTGCCCATGATATGCGTTACCGGCGGCGAACCCCTGCTGCGCAAAGAGCTGTTTGAGATCATGTCCTACGCAAAAAGTCTGGGTTACCTTTGGGGCATGACCAGCAACGGGACGCTTATCACCGAAGACACCGCCCGCCGGCTTTACGAAGCCGGAATGAAAACCATATCCATAAGCATCGACGGTCTTGAAGAGACCCACGACCAATTCCGTCAGACTCCCGGAGGCTTCCGCCGTGCCGTGGAGGGAGTGCGAAACCTGCTGAAATATGACTTTCAGAACGTGCAGGTCACGTCCGTCATTACAAAGAAGAGTATCGGACAGCTGGACGACCTTTTTGCCCTGATGGAGGAGCTGGACGTACATTCCTGGAGGGTCATCAACATCGAGCCCATCGGACGGGCTCTGAAGCTTGAGGGGTACACCCTTGATCCTGACGACTACCGCCGACTGATGAGCTTCATCAGGAGCAAACGTGCGGAGGGTTATCCCGTTTCATACGGCTGCTCCCACTATCTCGGCACGGACTATGAAAGAGAGGTGCGGGACTGGTACTTCTTCTGCAGCGCCGGCTTATACACCGCCAGCATAATGGCAAACGGCGACATCGGCGCCTGTCTTGACATTGAACGCCGACCGGAAACCATCATGGGAAACGTGCTGAGGGATGATTTTACGGAGGTCTGGAAGAACCGCTTTGAGATATTCCGCACACCCCTGTCCGACCTTTGCGAGGAATGCAGCCGCTGTGATTCACGGTACTTCTGCGAGGGCGGCGCTCACCATAGCTGGGACTATACAAACAACCGTCCCCTGTTCTGCTTCAAAAACATTCTTTTCTGAAAAACAACAAGCTGTGAAGGACAACAAACATCCTTCACAGCTCTTTTGTTTTATTTTGCGATACTGATATAGAATAGACCTGAAGACAATCTTTGGCGTAAATTCCGCATAACCTCGTTGTCGATCCCCGGAATATACAAAATATTCCTGCGGCTGTATGGCGGTCTTTGTGCGGTGTTGCCTTAAGGCTTCCGGAAAGCCATTATTTATATGTCACGGACTTACTGGAAAGCTTTTTGCCGCCTTCAATGAACTCCACGGTAACCTCCGTTCCGGTGCCGAGGGTGTCAAGGATATCCCCTTCGCTGACGGTAAGATAATCTGCGGTTTCGTCCTGGCTTTTGTATATGCCGTTTTCCAGCACGGGAAGAGGCTTGCTGATCACAGCGTCCTCGCACCTGCCAAGCTTGTCGAATTTTTCTTCAAAGTAGTAGGTACCTGCGTTTTCGCCTGTGGTGCATTTGAACAGATACCTGACAGTAACATCCATAATATCCTGTCCCGCAGTATACTTGACCTCTATGTTATGGTGAAAGGAAGCGGCAAAGGCCTCGGTCTGCAATGTCTGCTCGACGGAACTGATCTTCATTTCCTTGATCGCAAATTTTACTCTGAGCCCTCCGCAGCCAGAAAAAGAGAAGCACATCCCTATGACCAGGATCAGAGACAGCCCGAGGGCAAGTATTTTTTTCATATCCGACACCTCCCCGTTGTTTTATCACTGATATGTAGCGGAACCCTCGGCAATCTTTTCGCCCTTTTCATAGACCTCTACAGTGACCTCGGTGCCTGCACCCATAGTGTCAAGGATATCGCCGTTTTCGACCTTCAGATCTTCCTTGCCGTCGGTGCTCTTGTATGTGGTGCTCATTCCGTTTTCATACGCAGGAAGGGGCTTTTCAAAGCTGCCCTCGTCGCACTTGCTGAAGTCATCCCATTCTTCCTCGTAATAGTAGGAGCCGCCGGCGTTTTTGAAGATATATTTTACCTTCACATTGCTGATGGTTTCTCCGGCCTTATATGTGGTTTTTATCTGATGATTGTATTTTGCGGCAAAGGATGCGGTCTGAAATGTCTGGGTCGCCGAGCCGATCTCTACTCCCTTGACGGCAAATCTTGTGTTGTCCCCGCATCCGGCCAGAGAAAGGCACAGGGCAAGAACAAAAAGCAGACTGAGTGATGACAGTAATTTCTTTTTCATGGGGGACAACTCCTTTTCGGAAATATAAATATTCTGTAATTATATATTAACATGAGTCTTATCTTTTTACAAGTCCGAATACCCACATCAGCAGAAATACTGCAATATTTGCCGCAACTATGGTGGAGCCCACAGGGGTCCCGGCAAGCACCGAGATCACCATTCCGGTCAGGGCGCAGAACACGGAGATCACCCCTGAGCTGATGGTGACGGCGCGGAAGCTCCTGAACACCCGCATGGATGACATTGCGGGAAAGATTATCAGCGCCGATATCATAAGGGAACCCACTAACTTCATCCCCAGCACGATTATCACTGCGATTATAACGGACAGTATGAGATTGTACTTTCCCGATGGAGTACCCACGGCGGACGCAAAATTCTCGTCAAAGGTCACCGCAAATATCTTGTTGTAGAACAGGACAAACAGCGCCACCACGATAACGGATATCACGGTGCATATTATTACATCCGTCATGGTGAGGGTCAGCATATTTGTGGAGCCGAAGAGCGTGCTGCACACGTCACCCGTCAGGTTTGTGGATGTAGAGAACAGGTTCATCAGAAGATATCCCACGGCAAGGGCGCCCACGGATATCATGGCAACGGCGGCGTCGCCCTTGATCTTTGCGTTCTGTCCCGTCCTGAGAAGCAGCACCGCGCAGATTATTGTGACGGGCATTACAATGAGCATCTGATCCGTCAGGTTCACAACGGCCGCCACCGCCATTGCGCCGAAGGCAACGTGGGAAAGGCCGTCTCCGATAAATGAAAATCTTTTAAGCACCAGTGTGACCCCCAGCAGGGATGCGCAGAGGGCGATAAGGGTGCCTACGATAAATGCGTACCGCACAAAGGGAAACTGAAGATAATCCACCAGCTTGTCAAGCATTTACGGACTCCTCCTCTCTTCTGAGAAAAAGCTGACCGTAGCTGCTGCTGCGGTACTCTTCGTTTGTGCCGAAAAATATCTTTCTTCCGATATGAAGGATCCGTCCGGCATATTTCACGGCGGAGGGTATATCGTGGGAGATCATGATTATGGTGATGCCGTCTTTGTTCAGACCCTCGATAAGACGGTACATCTCCGCCGTCACCTTCGGGTCAAGACCGGACACAGGCTCGTCCAGCAAAAGCAGCTTACGGGTGGCGCACAGCGCCCTTGCAAGAAGCACCCTCTGCTGCTGACCACCGGAAAGCTCACGGTAGCACCGGCGGGCAAAGCCGTCAACTCCCATGCGCTTCATGTTTTCCTCCGCCGTCTTTTTTTCTTCACGGCTGTAAAAGGGTCTCAGTCCGCAGCGGGCCTGACAGCCGGAAAGGACAATCTCCCTTACGGAAGCGGGAAAGTCCTTCTGTGCGGGAGTCTGCTGGGGCAGATAGCCTATCTCGCTCTTTTTCAGTCCGTCGCCGAAGGTTATTTTTCCGTCAATGGGCTTCTGCAGACCCAGCAGGGTCCTCATCAGGGTGGATTTGCCTGAGCCGTTCTCACCCACGATACAGAGATAATCCCCCTGTTCCACGGAAAAGCTGAGATCCTTCAATATTGTTTTGTTTTCGTAGCCCAGGGCAAGTCCGGACACTTCTATCATTGCCATAGTTTTTCCTCCGTCCGGGACATTACCCCAGAGCCTGTTTCAGTACCTTAAGATCGCTCTGCATAACAGAAAGATATGTACAGCCTGCATCCACATCCTTTGATGTTACAGACTGCATGGAGTCAAGGGTCAGTATGGTCTGGTCCTTTGTTTTTGTGCTGTTCTTTATTGTTTCAGCGACAGAGCCGTCGGAGCCCTCGGTCTTGATAATAGACTTTGCGTTCAGCTCGTCAGCCTTCTGGGCAAGGAAGATTATAGTGTCGGGGCTGGCCTCGGTCTCGGCGGAGCATCCCGAAAACGCCGCATAATATTCAAGTCCGTAATCCTCCGTAAGGTAGCGGAAGGGGAACCGGTCGCCGATTATCAGCGTCTTTGAGGCGGCGGAGCCCACAGCGGAGGTATATTCCCTGTCAAGGTCTCCCAGCTTCTGCTGATATGCCTCTTTGTTTTTGCGGTAGGTGTCGGCGTTTGCGCTGTCCTTTTTGCTGAGAGCGGATTCTATGGCATCACAGAACAGTGAAGCGTTTCTCATGGAGAGCCAGACGTGTTCGTCCATCTCTTTTTCGTCCTCTTCATCATTGTCCTCATCGGTCTGCATACCGCTGACGGTCTCTTCCTCCTTTGCATGGTCTCCCAGCACGTCCAGAAGATCGACCACTATCATTTCCTTGTTTGTGGCCTGTGAGAGGGCGTCCCTGACCCAGGCGTCAGACTCTCCCCCTACATATATAAATATGTCACAGGTGGAAATGGTCACGATGTCGTCCATTGAGGGCTGGAAGCTGTGCATATCCACTCCGCTTGAAAGCAGCAGGGTCAGCTCTGCGTCTGCAGGGTTGCTGCCCAGTATCTCTCTTGTCCAGTCATATTCGGGAAAGATGGTCGCAACAATGTGGAGCTTTTTGTTATCCTTTTCGCCTTCCCTGCATCCCCCGAGGCAGAGCAGGAGCATCACTCCGCACAGGATAAGGGACAGCAGTTTTACTGTCTTTTTCTTCATTTTTCAGCTTCCTTTTCTGAATTTGAAATCCGTTCTTAATTTTAACACCGAAGCACTTTATTGTCAATATATCTGAAAATGATTTTCATTTTCTTTTTCCGGTAACAGCACTGAAACCTATGTGTTAAAAAAATGTAATGCCAAGTATAAAAGAAAAATTGTCAAGGATACTTGACAAATAGTAAAGTATGTGATACTATAAACTCACAAGGAAAAATAATCCTGACATTCCCCCACTCCGGAGGTATTCTTCGTGGACAAGAAAGAGATTCTTGAAAAGAACAAAAAAAGTCACCGTAAGGCTCTTGACGAAAGGGAACAGCGGGTGTATAACAGCTCTTTTGGTCTTGGAGCTGTTGTCGTGGGCATACTGTGTCTGGCGTTCAGCATTTTCAGAGCGTTTCAGATGCGGACATTCTATGAGTTTGTTGTCATAATCACGGCATATCTTTGCACCACCTTTTTATACCAGTACAAAAACATCAGAAAACCCTATTATCTTATTGCAGGGATCGGAACAGGAGCTGCGGCAGCATTGTGTGCGGTATTGTTCCTGTGGGTGAACCTGTCATGAGCGATATAGTATTTCAGAACCGCCTGCGTGTTGCAAGGGCGGAGAAAAGGATATCCCAGGGTGACCTGGCGGAGCTGGTGGGCGTTTCACGCCAGACAATAAGCTCAATCGAGAACAATCAGTTCTGCCCCAGCGCAAGGCTGGCCCTGCTGATATGTATTGCACTGGATAAAAAGTTTGAAGACCTGTTTTTCTTTGAATAAGCTCACACCGTTTATACGTTTACTTCATATACATTCCTCCTAAAAAGCAGCAGTTCCCCCGATCCCTGATCCCCGGTCGGGGGGACTGCTGTTTCTGTTTGCAATAACCTACGGACGAATGTTTTTTATCCTTGAACATATATTGTATCGGAACAGTTTACATCAGCATTACGGTAACTGAATTGCGGAGCTTGCCGGTAATTCATGATGAACAGCCTATGCAAGCTGTGGAGTGAGTTTGTGCCGCAGAACAGAGCGGTGCTACCTCAGGATATCGGCTTGATCCAGCAAACACGGCATACAATCTGTTATTTTTTCTCTCTGTCACTTTGTACCGCCGGCTTTACTTGAGTCTTACCTCAGACCTGCCGGAGGGATATAATTCCCCGGGACCGCTGGCCCATAACCGGATGCAGCATTTGTGAGATATGCATTCAAAAGATGTCGTAAGTATATTGCGACAAAATATCTTATTTTTCTTAATAGGAAATATTATTGCCTATCAAGTATGTATAATGTATAGTGAAAAATATTATTTCAGGATGGAGTTGCTTTATGAGCAGAAATGAAGTTGATATCAATCAGTACGCTGTATCCTATGTTGATAAGGAGGGCTCCGGCGGACGCAAAAAGAGAAAGAAAAACTCCGGCTCAAAGGGTCTGATCGTCTTTCTTGTAATCGTTGTTCTCGCCGCTTTAGCAGGCGTTGCCATAGTGATGCTTATGCCAAAGCAGACCGGAGTTGTCACGGGTACGGAGATCGAAGGCTTTACCGACACCGCGGTGACCCTGAAATGGGAAAAGAACGACGGTGCAAAGAGCTATCGTGTGTATCAGTGTCAGAAGGGTCAGTCCGATTATGTTGTTGTAAAGGATGAGCTGACCGAGCCCACCTTTACCCTGAACGGTCTTGCTCCCGCAACATGGTACAGCTTTGGCATAAAGGCCGTAAGCGACGGCGGAAAGGTAAGCGATAATTTTGAAAAGACCGTTTCCGTCACCACAAAACCCGAGGCCATCGAGATAACCTCAATAGTCAGCAGAAACGACGGCGAGATCTATCTTGAATGGAGCGACAGCCCCAAGGCCACAGGCTACCTTATCGAATACAAAACCGCAGGCAATGACTATAACGAAGCAAATTCCCTTTCGGTCAAAAAGGGCGTAAAGAACGGTAAGGACGTAAAGAATCTTGAACCGGGAGCCGAGCTTACCGTCAGAGTCAGCGCATATATCGACGTTGACCAGGGCGATGCGGCATATCCCAGAGCCGTGGGCATCCCCAGCGCGGAAAAGACCATCAGTGTTGCAGGCAACGGCGTGAAGCCCACATCCACAGACACATCCACACCGGACCCCGACAAGCCCGCCACCCAGTCCGACAAACCCATAAACAATGTTGATCCCAACAAACCCATGGTTGCGCTTACATTTGACGACGGTCCTCTGGGCGGGCAGTCAAGCGAAAAGATCCTTGATGTGCTTGAAAAGTACAACGCAAAGGCCACCTTCTTTATGATCGGCAACGGCTCCGAGGAACACCCCGACAACCTCAAGCGCAAAGTGCAGTTGGGCATGGAGCTGGGCAACCACACCTACGATCACGAAAACTACGGTGATGATGTGACTGCCGAGACTATCAAAAAGGCCAGCGACGCTATCTTCTCCGCTTCGGGACAGTATCCCACCTGCTTCCGTTCTCCCGGCGGAATGACCACCGACACCATTCTGGCAGAGTGCAAGAAAGAGGGCATGGCTGCATACTACTGGTCATTGGATACCGAGGACTGGAAGTCAAGAGACGCAGATACGGTATACAACGCCGTAATGAGCCGTGTTGAGGACGGCGACATCATCCTCATGCACGAGATCTATGATTCCACCGCCGATGCAGTGGAGAAAATGGTTCCCGCTCTTATCGAAAAGGGCTATCAGCTCGTGACCTGTCACGATCTTATCGCCGCAAAGACAGGAGCCGCTCCCGTTGCCGGAAAGGAATACATCAACGCCTGGTCGGACAACGACTGATGCAGGGATGCGCCGGAATCATCCTCAGTAACAAAGACCTTTATCGCTCCGCATTATGTGCGGTTACGGAGTAACGAAAATTATACTACAAAAGCACGGCGATAGTTTGCCGTGCTTTTTTTGTCACTCCGTCCAAAAACCGGAGGATTATTTTATATATTATTATGGTGACTTTTTTTATGATAATATGATATCATATCCTTATCATGGGTGGGCAGAAGCTCATCATCAAAAAGGAGTGTTTTATATGAACGCAAAATTCGGCAAGACAGTTGCAGTGGTGGTGGCGTCCATAATGGCTGCGGCTCTGACTGCAGGCTGCGGCAACAACGGAGGCTCCTCCACATCGGGCCAGGACAGCACTGCGGCATCCACAGGAAGTTCGGCAGTATCCACGGATTCTTCCACCAGCAATCCTTTCTCATCAGCAGAAAGCACCGACACATCAACGGAAACTCCTTCCACGGCAAGCGAACCCCAGCCTTCTGAGGTGTCACAGCCCGAGCCGTCAACTGTGGAGTCTTCGGATGATATTTCCACTATCATCGAGATAAGCGAGCCCCGTGTGGATCCCGGAAAGCTCAGCGATTCCTTCAAGACCCTTGCGGCAAGTGCGGACAAGGCTACATTCGGTTTAGCCGGTCTTGACACATCAGGCAACGAGCTTGTCTATGTTGAGATAAACGACGGTTCGGCGGACGGTGAAGCCGTGCTGGTCATAGGCGAATCCTCCGTTGGCACAGGAGAAACAAAGTTCTCAAAATCCATCTACGGACCCTTGACAAACGTGACCCAGGGTACGACCCCCGAGGGCAATATCAGCGCCTCCGCTACCGTAACCGACAAGGTGACAGGTGAAAGCGAGACCATCAGCGTGGTTGAAGATTCCACAAAGACCGTCTATACCGTCACCCTTGCTTCCGGCGGCACATTCACGTCCGGAGAACTTGATAAAGGCTCTCTTTCCGGCGTACTCCAGACCTTTGACGCCTATGCAAACGGCAGCATCACACCTCCCATCATCGATGATCTTGACCCCTCCGATGACGACGACGATACGGAAGGCTCCCTTACTCTTCCCAGCGGGATAAGCCTTGACGATCTGAGCGGAATTGACGATCTTGACGATCTTGGAGATCTTGATGATCTTGACGATGAAGATCTTGATGAACTGAGCGACCGGTCCTGATTATCCAAAGCAAAACTGCGTACACCCACTTTGGTATGTACGCAGTTATTTTTTTTCGTTATTTTGATCCGGTCATTTTTCGGTGACCCCATGGGAAACCGGACGGGCGATATAAACCTTGTCGTATTTTTCTGACAGAGTGCCTTCGCAGATCTCTGCCTCCTCCTTTGAATCAAACAGACCGAATATTGCGGAGCCGCTGCCGGTAAGGATGGCTCCCTTTGCGCCGCAGCTCATCATCACGGATTTTACTTCGTCTATCTCTGCAATGCCTGCCACCTCTTCAAACCGGTTGTACATTCCCCTGCCGATCTCGGCAATGTCGCCGTTGCACACTCCGCTGACTACCCTATCGGCGGAAACACAGGTCAGATCAGAAAGCTCGTCGGACTTTCTGTAAGCCTCGGCGGTGGATATGCTGAAATCCGGCTTTACTATCACAAAGCAGCAGTCGGGAATGTCGGGCAGGGGACTGAGTATCGTCCCGATCCCTCCGGCAGTCATTGTTCCGCCGTAAAGACAGAAAGGAACGTCCGCGCCGATGCCCTCGGCAATGTCGCACAGCTCCTCCATGGGAAGCTCTGAGTCGGTCATGGAGTTAAGGGCAAAAAGCACTGCAGCAGCGTCTGTACTGCCGCCGGCCATGCCCGCCTGGGAGGGTATACGCTTTTTTATCCTGATGCCCACCTCCGGCAAGGGTCTGCCGATATGTTCAAAAAAATCCTTTGCGGCGCGATAGGCGGTGTTGGTCTCTCCGCAGGGAACGGAACCGTCGCTGCATTCCACGGAAATACCGGAAGTGCCGGATGACAGCGTCACCGTCACCTCGTCAAACAGAGAGACCGCCTGCATTACCATATTTACAATGTGATAGCCGTCGTTTCTTTTTCCGGTTATGTCAAGAAACAGATTCAGCTTTGCGGGAGCAAGAATCGTCATTTTCATCCTGTTGTCCTCGATCAGCCTATTTCATTCAGGAAGCGCTCTATCCTGACAAGGGCTTCCTGAATATGCTTAAGGGAATATGAATATGAAACACGGGCAAAGCCTTCACCGCAGTCGCCGAAGGCCGTACCGGGAACTATTGCCACCTTCTGGGCATATATGAGCTTTTCGCAGAACTCCTCGGAGGTCATTCCGGAAACGCTGATGCTGGGGAACACATAGAATGCGCCCTCGGGTTCAAAGCAGGTCATTCCCATGCGGCAGAACTCGTCAACGATAAGACGGCGGCGCATGTCATATTCCTCACGCATATGCTCAATGTCGCTGTCACCGTGCTTCAGGGCTTCGATGGCGGCATACTGGGCTGTGGTGGGTGCGCTCATGATGGCGTACTGGTGCAGCTTGAGCATCTGGGAGATGACAGGCTCGGGACCAAGAGCGTATCCCAGTCTCCATCCGGTCATTGCATAGGCCTTTGAAAAACCGCTGACAACAACAGTGCGTTCCTTCATGCCCTTGATATCTGCAAAGGAAACATGACGCTCCTTGCCGTAGGTCAGCTCGCCGTATATCTCGTCAGAAAGCACAAGGATATCGTGCTTCTCCAGCACCCGGGCGATCTCTTCAAGATGCTCACGCCTCATTACGGCGCCTGTGGGGTTGTTGGGGAAGGGCAGTATGAGCAGCTTAGTGCGGGGAGTAATTGCCGCTTCAAGCTCTGCGGCGGTAAGACGGAAGCTGTTTTCCGCTTTTGTTTCGATTATTACCGGGGTACCTCCCGCCATAATGGTCATGGGCTCATAGCACACAAAGGCGGGCTGAGGGATAAGCACCTCGTCACCCTCCTGTACTATGGAACGGATGCATATATCAATGGCCTCCGAACCGCCCACGGAAACAATGACTTCTTCGTTGGGGTCATATTCAACATTGAAGCGTCTTGCGTAGTATTTGCAGATCTGCTCTCTCAGCTCGCTGAAGCCCCTGTTGGGAGAATACCAGGTGTGTCCCCGGCGAAGGGACTCGATGCCCTCCTGACGGACATGCCAGGGGGTGGTAAAATCCGGTTCTCCGATGCTGAGTGAGATAACGTGGTCCATTTCGTTTGCGATGTCAAAAAACCTTCTTATTCCGGAGGGCTTCATACCGGCAAGCTTCTTGTTCATCAGATTAGAATAGTTGATCACAGTATCATGCTCCTTTTTTCTTCTTCCTCTTCCGTATCATAGAAGATAACTCCGCCGCCCTTATACTGGGTCAGCACAAAGCTTGTGGCGGTGCCGATCACGTTGTCCAGGGTGGAAAGACGCTTTGAAACGAACTCGGCGATCTCCTGGATGGTTCTTCCCTTAACCTTTGCAATGAGGTCGTATCGTGACGATGCGGCAAGATATACGCTGGTCACGTTGTCGTAGGACATAACGATCTTTGCAATATCGTCAAAGCCGGTCTCGGGCTTGGGTGTGACCTTGAGCTCAATAATGGCTGTCACCCCTGCATCCGGCACCTTGTCCCAGTTTATCAGGGTGTTGGTACCCTTGATGATGCCCTGTTCCTTAAGTTTATCTATCTGCGCCTTTACCGCTTCTTCGCTTTCGCCTAACATCGCCGCGATCTGCGCCGTAGTAAAATCTCCATTTCTGCTGAGAATATCCAATAGCTTGTTCATTCTTTTCATCCTTTCATGTTTTCTTGGTGAATGTCCCTGAAGCGGTCAGAAAAGTCAGCCGACGAAACGTCCGCCCGGGATATACCCCTCCTCCCCACTGTGCAGGATAAGGAACGGTATAAATAAGTATATTATACATCATAGATCACCGGTTGTCAAAAGGATAAGGCGGTTTTTTAGGATTTTTTCTCGGGAATTTTTAATAATATGCAGGAAGTCATCACGAGATATGCACTTAACATGGTATTACAGACAATTTTTTGCAATAATTGCAGGATATCACGCCTTGATATTCACTTTTGCATAACAAAACAGTATACTAATACTGTTTTCCGATTAAAAGCTGACACTTTCAATCGGAAAAGGCGCCGCCCGAGGCTGCGCCCATCCGTACTACTGTACAAAAAACAAAGACCGCAGTCACATCTGCGGTCCTTATTCGTCCATGGCGATAAGACGGTTGATCTCCACCAGTCTTTCGGTGGCGTCCTTTACCCCCATGCGGTAAATCTGTTCAAGCTCTTCGGGATTTTTGCACTGTCTTTTTATGTTTATAGGGCTGGAGGGCTGTATCACGATGGCATTGCCCGCCTCCTGCTCACTGTAGCAAAGCTCTCTCTGGGCGTTATACACCAGTGCCCTGTCCACCATGGCCTTTACAAGATTGGGATAGCGGCGGTACCTCCGCTTAAGGTAAAACAGCGGAAAATCAGGCTTGTGCTTTTTGACGTATGTACGGTCCCTTGTAAGGACCACGATATTTTTGTCATTGCCGTCCTCTATCGAGCGGTCAATGGGTATGGGAGAGCTGACTCCGCCGTCAAGCAGCTTGTAGCCGTCATATTCAACTATGTTTGCAACAACGGGCAGGGATGCCGTTGCGATAAGGGGACTCAGGTCATCCTTAAGACGGGAGCCCTCAAAAAATACGGGCTTTCCCGTTTCGATATCGGTGGCACACATAAAGAGCTTCATGGATGTGCGGAAAAACTCTTCATAGTCAAAGGGCAGCAGGGTGTCTGCAAGCTCGCCGAAAATAAAATCAAATCCGAAAAGACTGCCGGTCTTCCGGAGGAGCTTCAGGCTGCTGTAGCGGGGATCGGAGGCATATTCGGTATAGATGCGGTAGTTGCGCTTTTTCTGCTTTGAAAGGTATGACATTGCGTTGCAGGCTCCCGCCGACACCGCATATGTCACGGGGATATATATATCGTTTTCGGAAAGAACATCCAGCACACCGGCGGTATATGCCCCCCGGTTGCCGCCGCCCTCCAGTATGAGACCGATGGACATACCTGTTGTCATCTCCTTTGCGTATAGCCTGCATTAATTACAAGTATAAGTATAACACCTATATCAGCGAAATATATAAACATTCCGTAAACAAAAATAAAACAGAAAATTGCCCTTTTATTAAGAGATAAAATGCACCTCTCACGGAAAAGAAAACTGCCCCTCTGTTATGAAGGGCAGCGGTTTTCAGGTGCTCTGACTGCGGGGCTGCTCAGGACGAGACCCCGCATATTATCGTGACTATCCTCAGTCCGAACAACAGGAACGACACCCACATTACCGGATGGATGTCCCTGATCTTTCCGGTAAGCACCTTAAGGATGACCCATGCAAGAATGCCGAACATGATGCCGTTGGCGATGGAATAAGTAAAGGGCATTACAACAATTGCAAGGAAGCCGCCTACGGAATCGGCGATGTCCGAGCTGAAATCCATCTCTGTCACGTTCTTTATCATCATCAGTCCCACAAACACCAGCGCCGGGGTCGTGGCAAACGAAGGAATGGCAAGAAAAACAGGATAAAGGGGTATGGATAGCAAAAACAGCACGGCGGTGGAAAGAGCCGTAAGTCCCGTACGCCCGCCGGCGGCAACGCCTGTTGCGGACTCAACATAGGACGATACCGTTGACGTACCCAGCATAGAGCCCGCCACGGTGCCCACGGCGTCCGCCATAAGAGCGCGTCCTACCCGGGGCAAATGTCCGTTTTTGTCAAGCATTCCGCCCTCCTGAGCCACTCCGATAAGGGTGCCCACGGTGTCAAACAGGTCAACAAACAGAAATGCAAATACGATAACCGTAAAGTTCATGCCGTGGTTGACCACATACTGAAAGTCAAACTGACAGAAGGTGTTTTTCGCCATGGATTCGATGGGCGTCCACGCTGCATAATTGTCAAAATTGGGGATGACAGAATTGAATCCGGCAGCGGGATCCACCTGATACCAGCCCCCAAGCTCGGCGATCATTCCGAACACCCAGGTGGAAACGATGCCGATGAGAATGGCGCCCTTTATTTTGAATCTCCACAGTATCGCTATGATGACGATACCCACCAGCGAAAGCACCACCGGAGCCGATCCCATATCTCCAAGGGTGAGCAGGGTAGTGTTGTGGTCAACAACGACCTTTGAGCCTTCAAGTCCCACAATGGTTATAAAAAGTCCTATACCTGCCGAAATACCCAGCTTCAGGTTTTTGGGGACCTTGTTTACAAGTATCTCCCTGAAACGGACAATGGAAAGCAGTATAAAGAACAGGCCCTCAAAAAGTATGGCGGTCAGGGCAACGCGCCACGGGTCGGTAATGCCCTGTTCGGCAAGCTGAGGTACCACCGAATAGGCAAAATATGCGTTCAGTCCCATACCCGACGCAAGCGCCACAGGATAGTTTGCAAAAAACGCCATTATGAGTGTTGCAAAGGCGGCAGATATGGCAGTTGCAGCAAATACCGCAGAGGCAGGCATACCAGCCTGTGAAAGCAGGGACGGATTTACCGCAAGGATATAAGCCATTGCAAGAAATGTCGTCAGTCCGGCAATGATCTCTGTCCTGACCGTGGTATTGTTCTGTTTCAGTTTGAAAATACCGTTAAGGGTCAGTGATTTCTTCTTCTCTTTCTTCAAGGATATCTCCTCCTCATAGGTTTCTATAGTAATATTATATCAAATATTCTGTTTTTTTCAATATTTTTCAATTATTTTGTATTATGATTTTGATGTCGGTGCGAGACCGCACTGGACGTGTGCCAACACAGACAGTTCTATCCCTTGCGCCCGCGTCACAGACCTGACGGTCTGCTTTGGCTGCTTTATTCCACATCTCACCTTTTTTCGGGTTGCCTTCCGGCTGCTTTCTACAGGCAGCCGGATTTTTTGGATATTCATTGTTTGGCGTGCCTGTTTGTTGTGGTTTAAACTTCTCAATACACTTATATATATAAATATTATTGTTTTTCACTATCCGTTCTTCATTGAGCGAAGCGAGCGTTTCCGTTTCAAGTTTGCGAAGCGCACGAAAAACGGCACGACAATTCTTACGAAAAGCCGTGCCGTGAGCACATTATAACAAACGTGAATGTCCACAGGACAACCGTGCGCTCCGGTTTGATTACATCCAATTGTTCCGTACCGCGATCATAGTTTTTTTGTGCCGCATTTTTTTTGATTGGCGCGGGAATAATGCTATCCCTTCCGAGCCCAGAGCGAAACGCAGTGGAGCGACAGCGCGAACACGGGAGCGCAGGCTCTGCGCCGGCTGTTCTTACGAAAAGCCGTGCCATGAGCACATTATAACAAACATGAATGTCCACAGGACAACCGTGCGCTCCGGTTTGATTACGTCCAATTGTTCCGTACCGCGATCACAGTTTTTTTGTGCCGCATTTTTTTGATTGGCGCGGAAATAATGCTATCCCTTCCGAGCCCAGAGCGAAACGCAGTGGAGCGACAGCGCGAACACGGGAGCGCAGACTCTGCGCCGGCAGTTCTTACGAAAAGCCGTGCCGTGAGCATATTATAATGAGAAACATCATTCCTTTGCGGGAACGCATCTGAGAAGGTTCACCATTTCTATGGCTCCCAGGGCGCAGTCATAACCCTTGTTGCCTGCCTTTGAGCCGGAGCGCTCAATTGCCTGCTCGATATTCTCTGTGGTTATAACGCCGAAAAGAACGGGAACGCCGGTCTTCATCCCGGCCTGGGCAATACCCTTTGCGGTCTCGTTGACCACAAGCTCGTAATGGCTGGTGGAACCCCTGATAACGGCGCCCACACAGATCACCGCATCATATCTGCCGCTCTCCGCCATGCGCTGAGCCAGAAGGGGAAGCTCAAAGGCTCCCGGGACCCATGCGGCGTCAATGTTCTTTTCTTCAACGCCGTGACGCACAAGACCGTCGACCGCACCCTCAAGCAGCTTTTCTACAATAAAGCTGTTGAATCTTGACGCAACTACAGCAACCTTCATTCCCTGGGGGGCAACGACCTTGCCCTCTAAAACATTGATGTTCATATTGTACCTCCGTTTATATTCTTTTGTACGGCAGATGAACGCCGTTTTATACTTAACTCCCATCAAAAGCAGACATAGTCTGCTTTTGATAGCGCATCAGCGCGTCGGAGTTTGCATGAGACGTCATCTGTGCGTATGCACAGATGGGCGCAGCCTCGGGCGGCGCCTTTTCCGATTAAAAGTG
>JBGUWL010000127.1:0-15314 GCA_045221075.1 Acutalibacteraceae bacterium | reverse complement strand
AACTCCTCACTCATAACTCCTCACTCATAACTCCTCACTCCTGACTGGATCAAGCCAATACCAATGTAAGGAAGCATTATCGTCTTCATGACATACCCGATGCGGATCCGCCTAGAAGCTTCTTTATCCTCTCAACGGCCTGGGAGGTCTTTTCGTGGGAGTTAAAGGAGGTCAGGCGGAAATATCCGTTACCGCAGTTTCCGAAGCCCTCGCCGGGTGTACCCACAACTGCGGCATTGTTCAGAAGGAAGTCAAAGAATTCCCAGCCGCTCATTGAGAACGGGCACTTGAGCCATATATAGGGAGAATTCTTTCCTCCGGTATAGTAGATACCCAGCTCGTCCAGAGCCTTTGAGATCATTACGGCGTTTTCGTGGTAATAATCAAGGTTCTCGCGGCACTGTCTCTGTCCCTCAGGACTGAATACCGCCGCAGCACCGCACTGGACCGGCCATGAAACACCGTTGAACTTTGTTGCCTGTCTTCTGTACCACAGGTCGTGAAGGCGCACTCCGCCTCTTTTCAGCTCATCCGGTATCACCATATAACCGCAGCGCACACCGGTAAATCCGGCTGTCTTTGAGAGGGAACACATCTCTATGGCACATTCCCTTGCGCCCTCGATGCTGAATATGGAACGGGGAAGATCCTCTCGGATGAAGGCCTCGTATGCCGCATCATAGAGGATGACGGCTCCTGTGTCAAGGGCGTAATCCACCCATTCCTTCAGCTGTTCCGCATTATATGCGGCTCCCGTAGGATTGTTGGGTGAGCAGAGATAGATGATGTCCGCCTTTATGCTTTTGTCCGGCTTTGCAAGGAAATGTTCCTTCTCGCCGGAGGGTGCAAAGACGATCTCCCTGCCCGCCATGATATTTGCGTCAACATAAACGGGATAAACAGGGTCCGGGATCAGCACCTTGTTGTCCTTTGAAAAAATATCCCCTATATTTCCGCAGTCGCACTTTGCGCCGTCGGATACAAATACCTCGCCGGGGTCGACATTTACTCCGAAGCTCTGATAATAATCGGCGATGCTCTTTCTTACAAAATCATAGCCTTCATATTCCGGATAGCCCTTGAAGGTGCTCTGATGAAGCATATCCTCACAGCCCTTCTTCATAGCGTCAACCACAACAGGCGCAAGGGGAAGGGTCACGTCTCCGATGCCAAGCCGGATGACCTCCGCTTCGGGATTGGCAGCAATAAATTCATTTGTCTTTCTTGCAACGTCTGCAAAAAGATAATTAGGGACTAATTTTTCAAAATTTTCGTTTATTTTCATATTATCACTCCGGTCACGGTGGTTTTGGGATCACAGGTTGGTATAACCCATAAGATCAAGATCGACTTCTCTTGCACAGTCTCGTCCTTCTCTTATTGCGCGGACAACAAGAGACTGTCCTATGTGCATATCTCCGGCGGTATAGACACCGGGTACGTTTGTCCTGTGGCAGCCTTCCGGAGTGGCTACATTTGTTCTGGCGTTGGTTTCAACTCCGAAGGCTGCGGTCACATAGCTCTCACTGCCGAGGAAGCCCGCCGCGATCAGCACAAGTCCTGCGTCAACGGTATATTCGCTGCCCTCCGACGGCTTCATCATGATCCTGCCTGTCTTTTCGTCCTTTTCGGGAACGAGCTTTACAAGAACCGCTCCCTTGAGCTTTCCGTTTTCATCCTTGAGAAATTCCTTTACCGTTGTCTGATAAACACGGGGGTCGCTGCCATAGACCTCTGCGGCCTCCTCCTGACCGTAATCGGTCTTTGATATTCTGGGCCATTCGGGCCAGGGATTGTTTTCCGTTCTTTCGTCGGGGAGTCTGGGCATCATTTCAAGCTGGAGTACAGATCTTGCGCCGTGTCTGACGC
Source organism: Acutalibacteraceae bacterium (assembly GCA_045221075.1). Lineage (GTDB taxonomy): Bacteria > Bacillota > Clostridia > Oscillospirales > Acutalibacteraceae > UBA1213. Next base: position 13,445 of record JBGUWL010000127.1, on the reverse strand, counting down.
AGGTACCCACGCAGTCGTTTCCGGTATCTCCGCCGCCGATGACGATAACATCCTTGTCCTTTGCGCTGATATAGGATCCCTCAGAGAGACCGTCATTCAGCAGGGAACGGGTGGTTGATGTAAGAAAGTCAACGGCAAAGTAAATTCCCTCGGCTTCCCGTCCGGGGACCTTGATATCCCTCGGGTTTGAAGCGCCGCAGGCAAGTATCACGCTGTCGTACTCATTCATGATATCCTGAGCGGATACATCACCGCCCACATTTGCGCCGGTAATGAAGCTTACGCCCTCGGTCTTCATAATGTTTATCTTGCGGTCGATAATGCTCTTTTCAAGCTTCATGTTGGGTATGCCGTACATAAGAAGGCCGCCGACACGGTCCGACCTCTCATAAACGGTCACGCTGTGTCCTCTTTTGTTGAGCTGGTCCGCAGCGGCAAGTCCGGAAGGACCCGAGCCTATTACTGCAACCTTCTTGCCTGTTCTGTTTTCCGGGGGATGAGGACGGGCAAGACCCTCGCTGTATGCTCTCTCGATGATGCTGTATTCGTTTCCCCTGACCGTTACGGCATCTCCGTTTGCGCTGCAGGTGCAGGCCTTTTCGCAAAGAGCGGGGCATACACGTGAGGTGAATTCCGGAAAGTTATTTGTAAGTCTCAGCCTGTCATAAGCCTGTTTCCATGCTCCGATGCTGACAAGATGGTTCCATTCGGGTATAAGGTTGTTCAGCGGACAGCCTGAGATCATGCCGCCGATCATCATACCCGACTGGCAGAAGGGAACGCCGCAGTTCATGCAGCGCTCTCCCTGCTTTTTCTGTTCCTTTTCCGAAAGGGGAGTGTGAAATTCATTATAGTTGTTTATGCGTTCTCTGATGGGGAATGCCTGTGCATCCCTGCGATCATATTTTAAAAACCCGTCAGGTGTTCCCATGTTCTTTTCTCTCCTTATTGATCATTTGCGGCTTTATTCCTCTGAATGAATAAGACTGTAAAAAGCCTCGATCCTTGACTGTTCGGGATCCATGCCGTTCTGTTCATTGGCGCTTATAGCCTCCGTGATGACTCTGTAATCATGGGGGATCACCTTTTTGAACAGGGGCAGATAGTGGTCAAAATGATTCAGGATCATCTCACCCTTTTCGGAACCCGTTGCGGAAACGTGCTCGGCGATCAGAGCGCGGAGGGTTTCGATATCCTGCTGCAGGGTGACCTCCGAACATTCCACAAGCTCCTTGTTGAGCCTTTTGTAAAGGTGATGGTGTTCGTCAAGAACATAGGCCACGCCGCCTGACATACCTGCCGCAAAGTTGTTGCCGGTCCTGCCGAGTATCACAACGGTGCCGCCTGTCATGTATTCGCATCCGTGTTCTCCAACGCCCTCCACCACTGCGGTGGCGCCGGAATTCCTGATGCAGAAGCGCTCGCCTGCAACGCCGTTGATAAATGCCTTGCCGCTGGTGGCGCCGTACATGGCAACATTGCCTATGATGATGTTTTCTTCGGCCTTAAAGCGTGAGTGCTCCGGGGGATAGACTATGAGCTTGCCGCCGGAAAGTCCCTTGCCGAAGTAATCGTTGCTGTCGCCCCTGAGTTCAAGGGTAAGACCTTTGGGAATGAAGGCGCCGAAGCTCTGTCCGCCGGAACCGTTGCATATAATGCGGTAGGTGTCCTCGGGAAGGGTGTCATAATATTTCCGGGTGATCTCAGAGCCGAAGGCGGTTCCGAGAGTACGGTCTGTGTTTTTGATATCGATCTCGATGGTCTTTGGTTCACCGGACTGGAGAGCCTTTTTCATCTTTTTGCCGATGATCTTTTCGTCGATGGTGCTTTCGAGCATGAAGTCATAGAGCTTCTTGTTTGTATAGGAGATGCTCTCATGAGCAAAGCTGCGGTTCAGCAGGAGAGAAACGTCTATTTTGTCCTCTCTTTCCGTCAGATCTTCACGTTTTTTCAGAAGGTCTGTTCTGCCTATAAGCTCATCCACAGTCCTTACGCCCAGCTTTGCCATATATTCTCTAAGTTCCTGAGCTACGAAGTGCATGAAGTTTATTACATATTCGGGTTTGCCGTTGAAGCGCTTTCTCAGCTCCGGGTTCTGGGTGGCAACACCGAAGGGGCAGGTATCAAGGTTGCATACACGCATCATAGCGCAGCCCAGGGTCACCAGGGGAGCGGTGGCAAATCCGAATTCCTCGGCACCCAGTATTGCCGCAACGGCAACGTCACGGCCGGTCATCAGCTTGCCGTCGGTCTCGATCACTACCTTGTCACGAAGACCGTTCATGATGAGTGTCTGATGGGCCTCTGCAAGACCAAGCTCCCAGGGCAGACCTGCATTGTATATGGAGCTCTGGGGAGCCGCGCCTGTTCCGCCGTCATATCCGGAGATGAGTATTACCCCCGCGCCGGCCTTTGCAACGCCTGCGGCGACGGTTCCGACACCCACTTCCGAAACCAGCTTTACGGATATCCTTGCCTTTTTGTTTGCATTTTTAAGGTCATATATAAGCTGGGCAAGGTCCTCGATGGAATAAATATCATGATGAGGCGGGGGAGATATAAGGGATACGCCGGGGGTGGAATGTCTTGTCTTTGCTATCCAGGGATATACCTTGTTGCCGGGAAGATGTCCGCCCTCGCCGGGCTTTGCGCCCTGAGCCATCTTTATCTGAAGCTCGTCTGCGGAGTTGAGATACTTTGACGTTACGCCGAACCTTCCCGAAGCCACCTGCTTTATTGCGGAGCAGCGGTCATTGTCCGTACCCTTGCTTCTGAGTCTTTCAAGGCTTTCGCCGCCCTCGCCGGAGTTTGACCTGCCGCCGATGCGGTTCATTGCAAGGGCAAGGGCTTCATGTGCCTCCTGAGAGATGGAACCGTAAGACATTGCGCCGGTCTTGAAGCGCCGTACAATGCTGTCAACGCTTTCCACCTCGTCCAGCCCGATGGGTGTTTCCGCATAGTTGAAGTCAAGGAGCCCCCGGATGTTCACGGGATCCGTCTCTTCGTTCAGCATACGGGAATATTCCTTGTATGTGGCGTAGTCGTTGGTTCTTGCGGCCTTCTGCAGAGCGTGGATGGTGCGGGGATTGTAAAGGTGTTCCTCACGTCCGCTTCTTGTCTTGTGTTCGCCTCTTGAAGGCAGGTCGCTGTCCGTACCCAGACCCAGGGGGTCAAAAGCGGCGGTGTGCAGCTCGTCTACGGTGCGTTCAATGTCGGAGAGGGTTATGCCTCCCACACGGCTTACAGTGCCGGTGAAATATTCGTTGATAAGCTCACGGCTAAGTCCTACGGCTTCAAATATCTTTGAACCCTGATATGACTGCAGGGTGGAAATACCCATCTTTGAGGCGATCTTCACAACTCCGTGAAGCACAGCGTCGTTATAGTCATTGACCGCCGCATAATAGTCCTTGTCCAGCAGCTCGTCATGTATAAGCTCATGGATGGTCTCAAGGGCAAGATAGGGGTTAATGGCGCTTGCGCCGTATGCAAGCAGAGCCGCAAAATGATGTACCGTTCTGGGCTCGCCGCTTTCAAGCACTACCGAAAGTGAGGTGCGGCGCTTTGTTGCAACAAGATATTGATGCAGGGCCGAAACCGCCAGCAGAGAGGGGATAGCAAGTCTGTTTTCGTCAACGCCCCTGTCGGAGAGTATCAGGATGTTCGCTCCGTTTCTGTAGGCCTTGTCAGCCTCCATGAAGAGACGCTTGATGGCCTTTGAAAGCTTTGTGTTCTTATAGTAGAGGATGGGGATGACTGCGGTCTTGAAGCCGGAAATGTTCATCTTTTTCAGCTTCAGCATACCTGTGGAGGTCAGTATGGGGTTAACCACCTTGATGACCTTGCAGTTTTCCGGCTTTTCTTCAAGTATATTGCCGTCCTCACCTATATATATTGTTGTAGATGTCACGATCTCCTCACGGATAGCGTCAATGGGAGGATTCGTGACCTGTGCGAATATCTGCTTGAAGTAATCAAACAGAGGTACGGGCTGCTTTGACAAAACGGCCGGAGGCTTGTCACAGCCCATTGCGGCGATAGGCTCACGTCCGTCCTTTGCCATGGGAAGAATGTTGTCCATAACGTCGGCGTAGGTGTAGCCGAAGGCCTTCTGCAGTCTGCGCTTTTCTGCTCTGGGATGCTCCTCGACCTTTGCGTTGGGGACCTTGAGGTACTTCAGGCGGATGAGGTTTGAATCCAGCCACTCGCCGTAGGGTTGTCTTGAAGCATACTGCTCCTTTATCTCGTCATCGTCGATAAGTCTGCCCTGTACGGTATCCACAAGGAGCATCTTTCCGGGATGCAGTCTTTCCTTTTTAACTATCTTTTCCGCAGGGATGGGGAGTGCGCCCACCTCGGAGGAAAGTATCAGGTTGTCGTCATCGGTGATATAGTAGCGGGAGGGTCTCAGACCGTTCCTGTCCAGCACGGCGCCCACAAGGTCACCGTCGGAGAAAACAATGGCTGCAGGTCCGTCCCAGGGTTCCATCATGGTTGCATAATACTGATAGAAGTCACGCTTTTTCTGGCTCATCGCGTGGTTGTTGTCCCAGGGCTCGGGAATGGTTATCATCACCGCAAGGGGAAGCTCCATGCCGCTCATCACAAGAAATTCAAGGGTGTTGTCAAGCATGGCGGAGTCGGATCCTTCTGTGTTTACAACCGGGATGACCTTGTCGAGCTCTCCCATAAGATGTTCTGAGGCCATGGTTTCCTCACGGGCAAGCATCTTGTCCGCATTGCCCCGTATGGTATTGATCTCGCCGTTATGGACGATCATACGGTTGGGATGGGCCTTCTGCCAGCTGGGGAAGGTGTTTGTGGAGAAACGTGAGTGGACAACTGCGATCGCCGAGCGGTAATCCTCATCCTGCAGGTCAACAAAGAACCTTCTCAGGTCACCCACAAGGAACATTCCCTTATATACTATAGTTCGGCTTGACAGCGAAACCACGTATGTGTCCTCGCTGCTCTGTTCAAAATAGCGGCGGGCAACATAGAGCCGGCGGTCAAAGTCTATTCCTCTGTTAACGCCTTCGGGTCTGTCAATAAAGCACTGCTGTATGTTGGGCATACATTCAAGGGCTCTTGCCCCCAGTACCTCCGGCTTGGAGGGTACCTCACGCCAGCCGAGAACATCCAGACCTTCCTTTTCGGCGATTATCTCAAACATTCTTTTTGCCTGGTTTCTTTTCAGCTCGTTCTGCGGGAAGAAAAACATTCCTACAGCGTAGTCCCTTTCCGAGCGGATGGAAATACCCAGCTTCTGCGCTTCCTTTTTAAAGAAGCTGTGGGATATCTGCAGAAGGATACCAACGCCGTCGCCGGTCTTGCCTTCGGCATCCTTGCCTGCCCGGTGCTCCAGGGTCTCTACAATAGTAAGAGCGTCAGTAACGGTTTTGTGGGATCTGATACCCTTGATATTCACTACCGCTCCTATACCGCAGTTGTCATGTTCGAATGACGGGTCATACAAGCTGTTCTGAAAAGATTGCATATTGAACTTCCTTTCCCTATTTCAATATTACTACATGAAACATTATAAGACCAGGATGCAGGATTGTCAATAAAAAGCTGCATAATCATTTAAAGATTATTCATATTCAGATAAATAACCTGCAAATCGCGCCAAATTTATAAGCAAATTGCAAGAAACAAGAAAAAAGTTGCAAAAAGGTATTGACAAATTATTAACACAGGTGTATACTGCAAACATCGGAACAACAAAGGCGTTGTGAGCAAAGAGGCTTGCAGCGCCTTTTTGACGTTCCGAATAAAGGTATGACAGGAGAGAATATTATGGCAAACGTAACAGAATTCTTTGGCAGTATGGTGTTCAACGACAGAAAGATGCAGGAAAGGCTGCCCCTTTCTACATACAAAGCCTTAAAGAAAACCATTAAGAACGGTGAACCCCTTGACATCAGTGTTGCAAACGCCGTTGCAAATGCCATGAAGGACTGGGCCGTAGAGATGGGCTGCACCCATTATACCCACTGGTTCCAGCCGATGACAGGTGTGACTGCCGAAAAGCATGACAGCTTTATCTATCCCGCACAGGACGGACAGATCATTATGGAATTCTCCGGCAAAGAGCTCATCAAGGGCGAACCGGATGCATCCAGCTTCCCCTCAGGCGGTATCCGCGCAACATTTGAAGCAAGAGGATATACAACATGGGATCCCACCTCGCCTGCCTTTATCAGGGACAAAACATTATATATTCCCACAGCCTTCTGTTCCTACACAGGAGAGGTGCTTGACAAAAAGACCCCGCTGCTCCGCTCAATGGAGAGACTCAGCAGCGTTGCAACTCAGGTCCTTCACCTTCTCGGCAAGACCGACGTCAACCGTGTTACCACCACAGTAGGACCGGAACAGGAATACTTCCTTATAGATAAGAAGATGTATGACAAGCGTCCCGACCTTATCTTTACCGGACGCACACTCTTCGGAGCGCCGGCTCCCAAGGGTCAGGAGCTTGAGGACCATTATTTCGGTTCCATCAAGACAAGAGTCGCAGCCTTTATGGACGATCTTGACGAAGAGCTGTGGAAGCTGGGCGTAATGGCAAAGACCAAGCACAACGAGGTCGCTCCCTCACAGCATGAGCTTGCTCCCATCTTTGCCACCTCAAATATCGCAACGGACCACAACGAGCTTACCATGGAGGTCATGAAAAAGACCGCCGAAAAGCACGGACTGGTATGTCTGCTCCACGAAAAGCCCTTTGCAGGCGTCAACGGTTCCGGCAAGCACAATAACTGGTCGATCTCCACAAATACAGGCGAAAACCTGCTGGATCCCGGCAAGACTCCCGAAAAGAACCTTCAGTTCCAGCTTTTCCTTGCCGCTGTTGTAAAGGCAGTGCATGAGTATCAGGATCTGCTCAGACTGACTGTGGCATCCGCAGGCAACGACCACAGACTCGGCGCGAACGAGGCTCCTCCCGCCATCATCTCCATGTATCTGGGCGATGACCTGGGCGCGCTGGTAGACGCCGTCATCAACGGTACGGATTACCGTTCCCACGGAAAGGCTGATATGCTCACAGGCGTTGACGTTCTTCCTGACTTCAAAAAGGATACCTCAGACAGAAACAGAACTTCACCCTTTGCATTTACCGGCAATAAGTTCGAGTTCAGAGCTCTCGGTTCCTCCCTCAACATCGCCTGCCCCAACTATATGCTCAACACCATGGTTGCTGATGAGCTTGCACAGTTCTATGACGAGCTGAAGGACGCAGAGGATCTTGAAAGCGCTGTCAGGGAGCTTGTCAGAAAGACCTTTACCGAGCACAGGAACATCATCTTCAACGGTGACAACTATTCCGACGAGTGGGTAAAAGAGGCCGAAAGAAGAGGTCTTTGCAACTACCGTTCAATGCCTGAGGCAATGGCTCATTATGTTGACAAGAAGAATGTGGATCTGTTCGTAAGGAACGGTATCGTTACAGAGGCCGAGATCCGCGCCCGCTATGAGATCCAGCTGGAGAACTACAGCAAGCAGCTCAGGATCGAAGCCCTCACCATGATCGACATGGCGGAAAAGAACATCACCCCGGCTGTCATCAAGTTTGTCAGCAGGCTCAGTGACGCCGCCATCGCCAAAAAGCAGCTTTCGGCATCCTTCTCTGTATATGCCGAGACGGCGCTGATCGAGGAGCTTTCCGCGACACTTGAGAGCTTTGTCAAGAAGACAGAGGAGCTTAAAAAGGCAACGGCTGCCGCTGCTGAACACAAGAGCGACATCCTTGAAGAGGCCTTCTATTATCGTGAGAACGTATTTACCCTCATGGAAGAGCTGAGAGTACTCGGCGACGCAATGGAGACAAAGACAGCAGCCGAATGCTGGCCCTATCCTTCATACGGCGAGATCCTCTTCGGCGTATAATATATCTGATTGCTTATAAGGAATAAAAAGGAAAGAAAAGAAACCGAGAAGTCCTGTTCCCGGGTCTCCGGCAAAGGGCCGGAGCGGGGGACAGGCAGGAAAAAGAAAAAGAAAAGGTGGAATGAGTATGGATACCGCTATGAACACGGCTGTAAGTACTGCAGTTGAACAGGCCAACGCGTTTACAATCAGTATCTGGTTCCTGATCGGTGCTGCACTTGTATTCTTTATGCAGTGCGGATTTGCAATGGTCGAAACAGGCTTTACCAGAGCAAAGAACGCCGGCAACATTATAATGAAGAACCTGATGGATTTCTGTATCGGTACCGTTATGTTTATTTTCCTGGGATTCGGACTTATGATGTCGGAAAACTATCTGTTCGGTATCATCGGTGTGCCCGACCTGCAGATCTTCACAAACTTTGACAACTTCCCCTGGTCATCCTTTGTGTTCAACCTTGTATTCTGTGCAACGGCGGCGACCATAGTTTCCGGCGCAATGGCAGAGCGTACAAAGTTCATCTCCTATTGTATCTACAGCGGCCTTATCAGCCTTGTGGTATATCCCATCGAGGCAGGCTGGGTATGGAACAGCAACGGCTGGCTTGCACAGCTCGGCTTTGTGGATTTCGCAGGATCGGCCTGCATCCACACGGTAGGCGGCATATCCGCCCTTATCGGCGCAGCAATGGTAGGACCCCGTATCGGAAAGTATACAAAGGAAGGCAAGCCCAGAGCCATCCCTGGTCACAGCCTTACCCTCGGCGCACTTGGTGTGTTCATCCTCTGGTTCGGCTGGTACGGATTCAACGGCGCCGCCGCAACCGACGTAACACAGCTTGCACAGATCTTCGCCACGACCACAGTCGCTCCCGCAGCAGCGACCTGCGCAACCATGATATACACCTGGATCAAGAACGGCAAGCCCGATGTATCCATGTCCCTTAACGGCTCCCTGGCCGGACTGGTTGCCATCACCGCCGGATGTCATACCGTTGATATCCTCGGTTCTCTCATAATCGGGATAGTTGCAGGTATTCTTGTAGTCATCGCCGTAGAGGTGGTTGACAGCAAGCTGAAGATCGACGATCCCGTAGGTGCTGTGGCAGTCCACATGTTCAACGGAATCTGGGGAACACTGGCTGTAGGTATCTTCTCAAAGGACAGCGAGACCCTTGGTCTGCTTTACGGCGGCGGATTCACTCAGCTGGGCAAGCAGGCTCTTGGTATCCTGTGCATCGGTGCATATACCGCTGTACTTATGACTGTGATATTCTTTGTTCTAAAAAAGACCATCGGTCTCCGTGCCTCAAAGGAGGAGGAAGTAAAGGGACTCGACCTTACAGAACATGGACTGTCAAGCTCTTATGCTGACTTTATGCCGGTTCCTCAGGTGCTGACAGGCAAAACGACTGCCGGAGAAGTACCCGTCGAAAAGGCTGTAGAGGTAAACCTCCTTACACACGTAGAGAAATCTGCGGATACGTCAAGGCCGAAGCTTACAAACGTGAGCATCGTCACAAAGCAGAACAAGTTCACGGAGCTGAATACGGCTCTGACAGAGATAGGAATCACCGGAATGACGGTAACACAGGTGCTTGGATGCGGTGTTCAGAAGGGCAACACGGAATATTATCGTGGTGTTCCTGTTGAAATGAACCTGCTGCCAAAGATCCGCATAGATATCGTCGTCAGCAAGATCCCGGTCAAGACTGTTGTAGACGCCGCTGTAAAGGCGCTTTATACCGGCCATATCGGCGACGGCAAGATATTCATTTATGATGTAGAGGATGTTGTAAAGATCAGAACAGGCGAGACAGGCTTTGATGCTTTACAGGACTCCGAATAACGATAGTACCGCAATAAAAGAACATAATATTGCTTATTCATCACTTTGAATAGGCGGGAGCAGTATCCGTTTTGCCACTCCTTTGGATACTGCTCCCGTATTATTATGAGAGCTATTATAAAAGTGTTCTATTGTGTCATTATTCGGATTATATATTTAAGTTTTTGTGTATAATCGTTGTTTTTTACGCAAAACTTCAAATCAAATGGAAAAAAATAGTTAAAAAATGATGAAAAAACTATTGACGCTATAATGTCTTTGTGGTATAATTTTAGCAGTTGTACTAGTCAATGAGATAGTTTACCGATGTGATATTATTGCAGAACATTCTCACTGTAATCTGTTCTTCTCATTGATATCCAAAATTTTACTGATAGGAGAATGCATTATGAAAAAGTATGCCACCAAGCTGCTTGTTGCAGCATTAAGCACTGCTGTTATTGCAGGAATGTCTGTAATGCCGGTATTTGCACAGGTCAGCGTAACCAACGGCCCCTGGATCGGCTCTGATGCCACAGTAGATGCTGGGACCGGTGAAGTAACAGCTGCCGGAACTGCTATCCAGACCAAGAAGACCATCACCGTTACCGACGTCAACGATGACGTTTCCGGACGTGTAGTGACCGCTTATCAGCTGGTCAAGGGCACCTATAAGGACGGCAAGCTGACCGGTTATGTTCTCTGCGACCCCACAAAGGCTTCTCTGGCTGACATGGAAAAGCCTAAAGCCGATGAGATCACCGCTATTGCAAACTTGATCCAGTCTGCTGATCCCGACGATCAGCCTGACCTCAAGGGCATCGTTATGACAAAGGGCACCACACAGGATACTGCAGGACAGTATACCGCCCAGGTTGAAGCCGGTCTTTATCTCGTTCTTGTTTCGGGAGCAGATACCGTGGTTTATAACCCCGCTCTGGTTGCTGTCAATATCTCCAATGCCAACCTCTTAACACTTTCGGATGATGGTAGAGATACGGTGGCTATGTCCGGATTCTTTGCTTATCCTCAGAACGCTTATCTCAAATCCTCCCAGAGCGGCTTTGACAAGAAGATCGTTACCCAGGGCACAAAGTCCGCAAAGGGCGACACCGCTGCATACGAGGATGCCGTAAACTACAAGATCGACTCAATGACCATACCTTCATATTCTGCGGATTACGTTTCACCCGTTGAGTATAAGGTGACCGACCAGCTTGATACTGACGGCTTTATAGGAGTTGATGAGCTTACAGTAAAGACCGGCGTTGATACCGACAATCTTGCTGTGCTTGCAGCTTCCGTTGATGATGACAATGATGATCAGACTCCCGATGCGACCAACTATACCGTAGTATATAAGGATAAAACGGGCGCCACTACCGAAAATACCGATAAGGCAGTTGCTTTTGAAGTATCATTTGATGAAGCCTTTATCAGAGCTCATGCTACCTACGCTGTAGAGATCACCTACAGTACCACACTCAAGAGCGGCGCAAAGGTCAACTATTACGAGCATAAGAACACAGCTCAGCTTTCTTACAGCAATGATGCTACAGATGCTAACAGCAGAAAGACCTTGTCCGCAACTACATACCACTATACCTTTGGTATCGATGCCAGCGTTGATGCAGGTTCGGACGGTGACTTCACCACCTTCGAGCTGAATAAGGTCAACAGTTCAGAGGGTACCTTCACTAATGGTGTTAACTCTGCCGCACTTGAGGGCGCCGAGTTCACCCTTTATTCAGATGCCGAAATGACCAATGTTGTAACTACCGCTTCTACCAATACCGATACAAACGGTGTTGCTACTTCTGACAATGACGGTCATCTCACCTTCAAGGGTCTCGATGAGGGTACATACTACCTCAAGGAGACTAATGCTCCCGACGGCTATACTCTTAACGGCAACGACTATAGGATCGTTATTGCTGCAACCGTTGACGACACCACCGGTGTTATGACCGGCTACAGCGTAACCACAAGTGTCAAGAATACCAGCGGCGAATATGAAGATGTAGGTTCCTGCACATACACAAATGACCTGACATCCGATGACTTCGGCATTGATGCAAACGGAAACGTTACAAATGTTATCACTGCAGCTGCTGATAACACTCCCGTACTTATTCTCAACACCAGCCTTGCAGTTCTTCCTGCAACCGGCGGTATCGGCACAATCATCATCACTTCATGTGCTGCCGTTGGCATGGCTCTGTTCCTGACTCTCTTTATCGTTACCAGAAGAAAAAAGTCCTCTGATGAAGAGACCAAATAATCAGAATTGAAATGAACCGGCATCCATAAAGTTGTATCAGTACGTTTTGGGTGCCGATTCACGGTGAAAAAAAGAATGGTTGTAATTTATCAAAAGAAAGGTGGTTCGACATGAAGATAAAACAAATGCTTACGGCTCTTGTTGTCGTCGCTTTCATGATTTTCGGACCAGTTGTCGCTTCGGCGGCTGTTAATAACAGGGTTCCTGACCTTTCGGATGAGAACAAAAGCCTTGAGGTGTTCTTCTTTATACAGAAGAACGGAGTTGATACGCCTATACAGGGCGCAGAAATGGGAATCAATCGTATCGCATCACTGACCGTTGAGGGCGGTTCAGCTCAGTACACTGTCACTGAACCCTATCTTTCCCTCCAAAAGACAAAATCTGGTCTTGATGTGACATTCGATGGTCTCACATTCAGTGATTCCGTAAAGCTTGCTGCAACCTTTGCAGGTATTGCTGATGATCCTCAGAAGACTGCGGTTACCGATAAACACGGCAAGTGCAAGTTTACCGATCTTGAAGAGGGTATATATCTTGTTCGTGAGATCTCCGCTGAGGGTGATGCCGCCGGTTATAAGCTGATCGAGCCGTATATGATCGCTGTTCCGTATCCCGAAAACTATTCCGGCGAATATGTCTGGGATTATGAAGTTCTTTCGGAACCCAAGACTGTGATCGTTCCGGTCGACGAGCCGTCTCCTCCTGAGCCTACTGAGCCGGAGCCCGATCCCTCTCCCGAGCCGGAGCCTTCTCCCGAGCCTGAGCCTTCTCCCGAGCCGGAGCCTTCTCCCGAGCCGGAGCCTTCTCCTGAGCCGGAGCCTTCTCCTGAGCCGGAGCCTTCTCCCATACCTGAATCTTCTCCCGGTACTGAATCCTCCGAAAGCTCTGTCACGTCCTCTCAGACCAGTCCTGATGACGGTCACAGCCTCTTAACCGGAGATAATACCAGTGTGTTTATCTTAGTGATAGGTCTGCTTGGTTCTCTGGGAGCTATGATGTTCTTCCTTGGCAGCCGCAAAGATAATAAGAATGAAAAATAAATAATCAAATTAAAACGCCGTCCGAAAGGATGGCGTTTATTTGTGAGCTATATCTTGACTCCCGGGTTCTCTGGGGGAGAAAAATGCTTCGGCAAATGTTATAATCGATATTATCCCGTGTAAAGTATAATTCCATTTTTGAAGTTATAATAAGTCCTTATTTCACGAATATTTTACCGTTCATTATATTTTTCTTTTTCATGGTATGTAATGATTTAATAATATTTCAATGAGTTATTCAGGGGGTCAGTCTGAAAAATGCTTTTCTATGGATAGTGATAAACGCCTCTTATGTTGCTGTTATATTTTTCTTTAGGGCATCTCTAAAAACCCCTGTACAAAAGAGTCGTGAAACGGTAAAATAGAGACATGAGAAATATGCAGTTAGGGTTCTTTGATA
>JBGUWL010000126.1:0-1879 GCA_045221075.1 Acutalibacteraceae bacterium | reverse complement strand
GAAGACCATGCGAGTTACCCTCGAAAGGGCGCGGATTGCGAGAAAATGGGTACAGCAAAGCTGCCCCCCAGCTGAGAGCAAAATATTTCCATATAGATTGTCAAGCGTCAGGTTGCAGCAAACCTCGTCCAGGTCTGCATAAAGGCAAAGCGCCAGGTATTGCTTCGTCCGAGCGCCATAAGGGTCTGGCGGGCATGGGTCGTCACATGACTTGCCAATAAGATCAGGTTCCCAATGACGGTACGGATTCTGCGGCGTTTAACCCGCTTTTTCTGATCGGGTTTGTGCTTAAGCGACTCCTGTCCGATCATTCGGAGCAGATTGTAAGCAATAATTGTCAGCTCCAGCACAAGTTCATTGGTCTCAAACTTTCCGGATGGCAGTCTCTCCACGTCCATATCGGTTTTGATCTCGCTGTGGTATTGTTCACATTCCCCATGGATGTGATAGGACTCAATGATCTGATCATCTGTCCAGCCGAGATTCGTCCACCATGTATTTACCTCAACGTCCGTTTCCAGCAGAATCTGTCCGTGCTTGTCGGTCGTGCGTTCTATGACCTCGTACACAATGCGCATACAAATCGTTTTGTGTTCGCCCTCTCTTGTGACGTATTCTACATCTTTCCATGAGGAGCCAACATAGACGGTCTTTCCTTCGCGCGGATGGCGGATATCCTTGCAGCAGCCCTGAACGCAGCTGAGCCAGTCCTGTTTTGTCTCACCTCTGCGCAGATTACGCTTCACGATGAACCAGCTCCCGTCTTCCAGAAGAATACCGAGATTCTCCTTTGCATCATTCCCAGAATCCATACGGATCAGAAGCGCTTTGTCTGTCATTTCATGGCTCAGCCGAAGTGTTTCCTCTAAAAAAGCCGGCGTTCCCTTTTGGCAATGCTGGTTCCCTTCTCGAAGCTCAGTATCTGCAAGGAAGCCTTCCGTTCCAATGTAGGCCATGATAGGCGCATAGCCATCGAAGCCTTTATACGTTCTGGATACACCCGCCTTGTGCGTTTTGGAATTATCCATTGGCGTCACATCAATATCTACCGGCACTTCTCCACTTTGCAGAGCACTTGGTTCCACTCCGTGCGCACAAAACATTTCTACGTTGGCCTTTAGAATCTTCGCTCGAATGCCTGAACCTATATCGTCCATTCGCTGGCGCAGCGTTTCCGCGGATGGAATGCTCCGCGTTATGCCCAGGGCATATTTGTAATACTCTGCGTCATCCTGCATTTCTCTCACTGCTTCATACTCTGTCTTTCCTTGGCACAGCAGGCCAATGTATGTGAGCAGAATATCTCCGTCCTTTATCTGCGGCTCACTTCGTTTTTTGTCCACCGGAATGCGATTGCACCGCTTGACAAAGTCGCTTTTGCCAAGCATTCCCCCAACTATTGTCAACCCGCTTGGTGTAATTAGACGTTCATCGGAAAATATAACCTTGATCTGTGGCTTCTGCATAGTAGTTGACCTCCATCTTCGGATGCCTTTACTATACCATAGCTTTTGCTTTTTCGCACCTGTTTGGTGCCGGTGGCGCGATGCTCATTTCCGCCTTTTATCGCGGGTTCTGTGTATAGTCAATTCGTGTTTCACGGATTAAGGTACTTGTCCCAGATCAACGAACCACTGGATGTCAATCAATTTAAGGCAACACCGCACAGAAAAAGAGTAGTGCGGTATAGCCAGCAATATGGTAAAATAGCAGTATGAATAAGCAGATCACGCTATCCGCGTTCAACGATGAGTTGGCGAAAGTACGGACGAAGAAAAAAGAATTTCTGGCGCAGATGGATCGCATCATCCCGTGGGGCGAGTGGAAGACACTCATACAGCCGTACTACTATAAAGGAGAGCGCGGCAATAAGCCCTAT
>JBGUWL010000125.1:0-3758 GCA_045221075.1 Acutalibacteraceae bacterium | reverse complement strand
CTGAGGTTCATGTCAAGGCTGGCGAACGGCATCGAAAACCTACAGTTTGGCATGGTCAATCCCACGAGAAAAGTGATTGACCCTTTTATTTCTCCTAAACAAATGTAAATGAATCGCCTGCGCCGTATTTCTTCGGCGCATTCACAAGTTTATATACTCTTATTTTACCGGCAATCCACTCCAAAAATCAAAGTCGTCTGCCGGGCGACCTCTTTTTCAAACGCTTTTGCTATCATCATGCTAACAAAAAAAGTCATAGCTTAAGAAAGGGTTTGATCATTATGAAGAGAAACACAAATATCTGGATCAATGGAATCATGGGGGTCATTGCAGGAGACGCGCTCGGCTGCCCGGTGCAGTTCAGGTCACGCGAAGAAGTCGCCGGCAATCCGGTCACAGGGATGCGCGGTTACGGAACCTTTAATCTTCCTGAAGGGTCCTGGACAGACGACAGCAGCCTTACTCTCGCGCTTTTGGAGAGCATCCGCCGCGTGAAGGGGATCGATCTCGATGACATCATGAAGAATTTCATGAAGTGGATGTATGACGGCGAGTTTACTCCGTACGGTTATTCTTATGACATCGGAAACGGCACAATGAGTTGATATGACCTCTGGGGTAGTTTGTCCACACCTGTGGACAAACTACCCCAGAGGTCTCTTATCAGGTCTCTTATCACACAAACTACCCCAGAGGTCTCTTATCTCGCAATTAGTATGCGCAAAATATTGCATATTATCACCAACTATCACGCATAACACGCATTATATTGCATTTTATTTTTTCTCCATGTATACTGAATACGGAGGTGGTGTATTCATGAAAATTACATTCTATTCTTCTACCCCGGAAGTTCTTGCAGAAATTGGCAGCCGCATTAAAGCCGCACGTATAGCCATGCCTGCTACGCAGAAGGAAATGGCTGAGATGACAAATCTCTCCTTGCGTACGATCAGTAATCTGGAGAGCGGCAAGGATGTTTCTTTCTCTACAGTTATTGAGGTGCTTCGCGCTTTGGGACAATTGCAGAGTTTAGAGCTCATGATTCCGGAGCAGGGGCCGCGCCCAAGTGAAATTGCAGCACTCGGAAAACCACGAGAACGGGCGCGCAAAAAGGCCAACACAGCTGCGCCGCAAACCGGATGGAAATGGGGGGATGAAGTATGACTGTGGCAGAAATTATAATGTGGGGAACAAAGATCGGGACGGTAGTTTTTGACCGAGAAACCGGACTGGGTTCTTTTGAGTATGATCCCGCTTTTCTCTCATCCGGAATCGAAGTATCTCCCCTTGCCATGCCGCTCTCCAGACGTGTTTATGCTTTTCCCGAGCTTGCAAGGCAGAGCTTTCATGGTCTTCCGGGACTTCTTGCAGATAGTCTGCCTGACAAATTCGGAAATGCGATAATTGACGCCTGGCTGCAAAGTCAGGGAAGAAGCCCTTCTTCATTCGATCCTGTGGAACGGCTTTGTTACACAGGCAGCCGTGGCATGGGCGCTCTTGAATATGTGCCGGCAAGAGGGCCGAGCCCGCTTGAATCGGAGAGCATCGAGATTGATCGCTTAGTACAGCTTGCTTCGGATATTCTTCGCTCTCGCGAGGATATGCACATTGTTGCCGGGGGAAACGCCATGCAGGAGCTTATCCGGGTAGGAACCTCAGCTGGCGGCGCAAGGGCTAAAGCAGTCATTGCCTGGAATGAACAGACCGGCGATATCCGTTCCGGACAGATCGATGCCGGGAAAGGCTATGAGTATTGGTTGATCAAGTTCGACGGCGTCAGCAAAAACGGTGATAAGGAAGGCGACGATGCCCCTCAATATACCAAAATAGAGTACGCCTACTATCTGATGGCTCAAAACGCAGGAATTTCAATGAGCGAGTGCCGCCTGTATGAAGAGAATGGACGATATCATTTCATGACCCGGCGATTTGACCGGGATCTCTCAACCGGTGCAAAACTCCATATGCAGTCTTTGGGTGGTATAGCGCATTTCGACTTCAATCTTCCCGGAGCATACAGCTATGAGCAGGCAGCGCAGGTAATGCGGCAGATAAGGATCTCTAATACAGAGATCAGCCAGTTTTACCGCCGTATGGTCTTTAATGTCCTGGCACGAAATCAGGACGACCATGTAAAAAATGTTTCTTTTCTCATGGACAAACGCGGCAGATGGAGTCTCTCACCCGCTTATGATGTGACGTATGCGTACAATCCTCACGGCATGTGGACCGGAACACATCAGATGACCGTAAACGGTAAACGCGATGCGATAACTATGCAGGACCTCCTTTCCACTGCAAGGAATATGGGGGTAAAGAACGCAGAGGCAGAAAGGATCATTTCCGAAGTTCGGAAAAGCCAAGCCGGGTGGCTGCAATTTGCTGAAAAAGCTGAGCTTCAGGAATCAACTGCCATGAAAATTCAGAAAGCATTCATAACTGTTTAGATAATAATCGACCTCTGGGGTAGTTTGTTCACAAAAATCAAAGTCGTTTGCCGGGCGACCTCTTTTTCAAACGCTTTTGCTATCATCATGCTAACAAGAAAAGATAAAGCTTAAGAAAGAGGGGTTGATCATTATGAAGAGAAATACAAATATCTGGATCAATGGAATCATGGGAGTCATTGCAGGGGACGCGCTCGGCTGCCCGGTGCAGTTCAGATCGCGCGAAGAAGTCGCCGGCAATCCGGTCACAGGGATGCGCGGTTACGGAACCTTTAACCTTCCTGAAGGGTCCTGGACAGACGACAGCAGCCTTACTCTCGCGCTTTTGGAGAGTATCCGCCGCGTGAAGGGGATCGATCTCGATGACATCATGGAGAATTTCATGAAGTGGATGTATGACGGCGAGTTCACTCCGTACGGTTATTCTTATGACATCGGGAACGGCACAATGGAGGCGATCGACCGCTACAAAAGAACCAGAAATGCCCAAAAGTGCGGCGGCGAGCGCGACTGGAATAATGGAAACGGAAGCCTGATGAGGATCCTTCCCGCCTGCATCTACTGCAGCGAGATGCTCCGGCGCGGTAAATTCACCGAGAGCGATGCAGTGCAGACGATCCATGCAGTCGGCGGCCTGACACACGCCCACATCCGTGCCAAAATAGCGTGCGGCCTCTATTTCTTTATGGCCGACAGTATTTTGACAGGAGAAGGTTCCCTGCGCAGCAGACTGCAGGCCGGTCTGGACAAAGGATTCGCATTCTACGAGTCCTATCTGGCTGACAAAGATAACCTTTGCCATTATCACAGGCTACGGGATCTGGACAGATTTGCAGCTGTTCCGGCCGAGCGGATCAAGAGCAGCGGCTACGTCGTGGATACGCTGGAGGCGGCGGTCTGGTCGCTGATCACGACCGAGAACTTCACGACCGATGGCTTCGAGCAGGCACTGCTGAAGGCAGTCAACCTTGGCGATGACAGCGATACAGTCGGCGCAGTCACCGGCGGCCTTGCCGGATTGTACTACGGGTACGATCAGATCCCCGCGTCCTGGCTTGACGCGATCAAACGCAGGGAGTGGATCGAGGAGCTGTGCGAGATGAGTTGATATGACCTCTGGGGGAGTTGATATGACCTCTGGGGTAGTTTGTCCCCACTTGTGGACAAACTACCCCAGAGGTCTCATATTGGCAGAGGTCTCGTATTCAGGCTCAAAAAAAAGCGGCTGTGAAAAAAGGGCGTTGAAAAACGCCCTTGGCTCACAGGCCCCGATTTTTTTGCTTTTTTCGGGAGCAACTCCCTCAAAAG
>JBGUWL010000124.1:0-26557 GCA_045221075.1 Acutalibacteraceae bacterium | reverse complement strand
TTTGAATTCTTTAAAAGAAAAAACACCGATTGTTTACCATAAATTTACCATGTATTAATATTTCAGAAAAAACACAGATTTTCAATACGGTATTTATTTTTTCCTGCAAACATGGTAAAATGATATTACAGAAATCTTCCAAGGGGGAATCGAAATGAAGGTATTACAGCTTACAACAAGGAACAACTACACCATACAGAGTCTTTACGAAGCCATCAAGGACAAGCCGTTTACGGCAGGCCCGCCGTCTCTGACCGACCATTGCTCATATCTGATAATAACTTTCCCGCCCCTTGACAAGCGCAACCAGGTATGGATAACGCCTGCCGCCTACGGAGAATGCAACACCTTCTATATCCAGAAGCAGGAGGAGGCCGGGGGAAAGAACATCCTCCAGAACGCTGTGACGAATCAGCTCACCTTTGGATTTGCCATGCTGAAGGGGCACGTTGGCGAAAATGCCGCCCGGGCCGAGTGGCTTGTGGATGTCACTGCCTATGAGCTTTATAATCTCGGGCTGTAATACCTTCTGTACGCTGATCGGCGTCTATTTTGCTGCGCCTGTACGATCAATGCAGAACGGCTGTACCTGAACGATCAATGCAGAACGGCCGCACCTGAACGATCTATACAGAGCGGTGTTTATTGAAACAATGAGCCGCGGCGTATCAGTTGTTATTGAGATGCTCTTTTCCAAGCTCTGTAACGGCTGTTGCGTTGAACTCAAGCAGCTCGCTGCAGCCGAACCGTGAAGAGGCCTTCACAAGTCCGTTGCGGCGCAGAAGCTCCAGTGCCTGACCGATCTCTTTAACGCTGTATTTTTTACATTCCGGTGCTGCCATCACGTCATTGAAGCTGACGGAGGGTCTTTTTTTCAGGGCTTTGTCAAGATACCTCAGTATCTGGATGACCCGGGGGTCGCTGAGCTGCATAGAAGCACATCCTTTTCTTGATAATATATCATCATGGTATATTATACCACGCTTATATTGACATTGGCAATTGATCGGAGTAATATTATACTTACGGAATCACTGAATAAATCACGCCTTATGACTCAGCGCTCATCTCACTTGCATCCTTTCCGTCATCTTCGTCAAATTTGCTTGAAAACCGACAGGTTTCCTGCGCTCAATTGATACAATCTGACGAAAAGTCTGACGGCGCGATATGAGCACTGGATTTAATCAGTGCTTCCTTATAAATCTGATACCGAAAGGATGATAATAATGGATATCAAAGCAAAGATCGGCGAGCTTGCCGCAAAAATCACCGGTGACGAGGCAATGAAGGAAAAGTTTGAAAAGGATCCCGCCGGCACTGTAAAGGAGCTTGTGGGCAACATTCCGCCGGAACAGCAGCAGGCTATCATCGAGGGCGTAAAGTCAAAGATCAGTCTTGACAAGCTGGGCGGTTCTCTCGGAGGACTCTTTGGCAAGAAATAACACATTGACGTCCGGATACCGCAGTTCTTAGTGAACTGCGGTTTTTTCTGCCGTTCTGCAGGATGATTCTACCGGCAGCGGAATATATATGCCATTTCATCTTTATTTTCCATTCATCGCCGATAGGTTAAATACTAGTTTTCTTGGAAAGGGGTCCGGGGGATAACACTTTTTTTCAAAAAAGGGATTCCCCCGGGGTGATTCTGTGGCGTTCATGATTGACAATATATGCTGAAAATAGTATTATTTAAGTAAAGAATAGAATTGCAGGAGGTATAAAATGGCCAGCGAAGCAAAACAATTTCATTGTCCTAACTGTAATGCCGACCTGAAGTTTTCACCGGGCGAGCAGTCATTTACCTGTGAATACTGCCGCAGCTCCTTTACCGAGGCTCAGGTCATCGATTACCAGCGCCGATATCTTGAAATGGAAGAGCAGTATGATCCCAACCGGGGTCAGATGCCGCCCGAACCTGAGATGAGCAGCGAAGAACAAAGGGAGAGGGAGCGTTTTAACGAAGAGACCCAGCTCTACTCCTGCCCGAGCTGCGGAGCCGAGATAATGTGCGACGCAAACACCGCAGCAATGTTCTGCTATTATTGTCATAACCCGGTCATCCTCAAGGGACGTGTTGACGGAATGTACCGACCCTCAATGGTGCTTCCCTTCGGATTTGACAGGGACGTTGCCGTAGATCATTACAAAAAATGGGCAAAGTCAAAATGGTTCATCCCAAAGGATCTTCTGTCCAGCGGTCAGGTGGAGAAGCTTACAGGACTTTATGTACCCTTCTGGGTCGCCCGTTCCGGCACATCCTCCAGGCTTGAAGCCATAGGCGAAAACATCCGCTCATGGACCTCGGGCAGCTATCGCTATACCGAGACCAAGCGCTACCGTGTTGTACGTGAGGCGAGCATAAGCTATGAGGGTATCCCTGCAGACGGCTCTCAAAAGATCGAGGACCTGCTGATGGAATCCATCGAGCCCTTTGATTATTCAAAGGCAAGACCCTTTACAATGGCGTATCTCAGCGGCTTTTACGCCGACAAATACGATGTTGACAAGGAACAGGTGCTTCCCCGGATACAGCAGAGAATGTACAGCAACAACGCCAGTGTCCTTGAATCCACCACCCACTACACCCACCTTAAATCCCGCCATCAGTATGACAGAACGGATACTCTCAGCTGGGACTATATGCTTCTGCCTGTGTGGTTCATGACCTTTGACTACAAGGGCAGGCTCTGGGAATATGCCGTAAACGGTCAGAGCGGCAAGGTGGCAGGCGAACTTCCGATATCAAAGGGCAAGCTTGCAGCGGCTTGCATCGGGATCGCGCTTCTGCTGACGATACTGATATTTCTGGGAGGGTATTTCTTCCTATGAAAAAGCTGACTAACTTATTTTCTCTTGTTCTGTGCGTTCTTACCCTTTTTGCTGCAGTACCGGTGATGAGCGTACAGGGAACCGCTGCGGAGACCCCTCAGGAGATTTTTGAAAACTCCACCGACACTTTCTTTTTTGACGAGACCGGCGCGCTTGGCAGCGGTCAGATCGAAACCATGAACCGATACACCCGGGACACCTACAAAAGCTCAGGCTGCAATATAGGTGTCTATATCGGTAAGGAGACCCGTTATCCTGATGA
Organism: Acutalibacteraceae bacterium; assembly: GCA_045221075.1. GTDB lineage: Bacteria > Bacillota > Clostridia > Oscillospirales > Acutalibacteraceae > UBA1213. Next base: position 23,463 of record JBGUWL010000124.1, on the reverse strand, counting down.
TACCAGGGATCTGTGCGCCACCGGAATCGCGTCCCTGATGGCAGAAAAAGAGGGAGAGAGCAGGGCGTTTCTTTACATTGATATGTCCGGAGCGGAAAAGCCCGTTGATTTCTTCTATATTATCAACAGCAATGACGAGACCCTTGCAGCGTCGTCCTACAGTATCGTAGGTACTCCTTCTGACTATATTGAAGAGCTGCTTTACTATGTGCGTCAGCAGGTGGATTCAAATGCCTCGGACGGACCTGTCTCACAGATAATTACCGGAACCACCTGTGCCTGCAACCATATTGTAACGAATCACACTGTCTTTGTTCCCGAAAAGGCTGAGCCAGAACAGTACAGCAATGTGGAACAGTTTATCCTGGGTGAGAACGGGGAAGAGAGCAGTTCTGTTTCTTCGGAGGACCAGGTCTACAAGGAAGGCTGCGTATATTTCAACGATGAAGCAAATCTGTTTTCCTCATCCGAGCGTAAGCAGATAATCCGTATACTTGCGGAAACCTCGGACGCGATAGCCTTCAACCTTGCCCTTTATGTGGGCGGAAAGTCCCGCAGCGACAGCAGGATAGAGAACCTTGTTCAGGTCGGAGCGGCAAACACCTTTGACTTCAATACCTATAACGGCACCGTATACCTGTATATTGACTTTGACGGTTATACAAACGCCTATGACTATATGTTCTCCGCAAACGATGCTTTTCTGTATTATACAAACGGCGACGACGGGACGGAGGATCGAGTTATAAAAATGCTTCATGCAATGGAAGCCTATTTCCCGCCCGGAGGCGGAACCGTTGTCAATTCCGAGGTCATAAAGGGCATACAGGAGTACTGCGATCAGCTCAAGAAATACAAGTCCGAAGGTCTTGTATCAGGTATCTACTACACGGATGCCAAGACCGGAGAGTATGTCTATGCTTCAAACGGCAAGATCGTCCGCAGCAATTTCAAGCCCTACAAATACTGGTATTGGGGACTTCTTATCGGTCTCGCCGTAGGAGGTGTGGTTGCGGCGATAGTAAGCGGTTCCGTTAAAAAGCGCTACAAGTTCAAATCATCCACATCGGCTTCTGTTTATACCTCCAGAGAAAAAACCGTCATGCGTGTTGTTGAAGATACCTTCCTCGGTTCAACCATCTCAAAGGTGAAGATCGAGACCAGCAGCGGAGGTCACGGCGGCCACGGCGGAGGCGGAGGCGGCCATGTGGGCGGAGGCGGAGGCGGAAGTCACCGCTGAGCCGAAAACTGCCCTTCATGCAGAATTATATACCGTTTGTTTCACAGAGCACCCTTTTTCCGATCTGTCGGAGAACGGGTGCTTCTTCTCATTATGATCCGCCTGTGTCCCGGCGTTTTCATACTGTTTTCCGATTTAAAGCAGATACTTTTAATCGGAAAAGGCGGGACGCTATACCCAAAAAAAAGTACAGAAATTCTTTTGTTTGGAATATTTTATGACAACAACGAAGATGAAATTTTTGTTTTTTGAATATTTTCAACAAAAAAATTAGTAAAAATTTTTGGATTTTCTTTGTAAATTTCCTTCAGATATCTTGATAGATAAAAAAATTGTGGTATAATGAATTTATTAAGAATTATTAGTCTTGTGGAGGTGTAGGGATGTCCAAAGGAGACAACCGACTGAAGATTCTTTATGTGCTTGATGAGCTCAGAGCCAACAGCAAGAACAAATCAGAAAATGATGAAAAAAGATTTCTGAGCGCAAACACACTTATTGAGATCCTGCAGAATAAATATAATCTTACTGCCGACAGAAAATCCGTTTATAACTATATCGAGAGCCTTAGCAAATACGGCTATGATATCGAAAAAACAAGAAGAGGCTACTACTTTCGTGAACACTACGAGGGCTATGACGCGGATCATCCCTTTGAAATGGCAGAGCTTAAGCTGATCGTTGACGCTCTCAGCGCTTCACGCTTTATTTCCGCAAAGAAAACACAGGATATCATTTCAAAGCTCAAAAGACTTTCCGATGACGGTGACGTAAGCCTCGAAAACCGTCGTGTATATCTAGAAAGAGCCATAAAGAGTGATAACTTTTCTGTGATCTATAATATTGACGCAATTCATCGCGCGGTCATGGAAAACCATAAGATTTCCTTTACATACCGCAGGACCGTGGTGGATTTCGACCAGCCCTCAAAAAAGCTTGTGGATGTCAACAAGACCGATGAAAACGGGGATGACAAGCTCTATATCCAGAGTCCCTTTGCCCTTGTGTGGAAGAACGAGTTCTACTATGTGATATGCTATGACAGCGAAAGCCGGTGTCAGAAGACCTTCCGCGTTGACCGTATGAAGGACGTTATCGTTGACGAATCCTCCTTCCGTGACGGAATACGCTTTTTTGAGGATGTTGACATTACCGAATACGCAAACACTGCCTTTTCAATGTTCAGCGGTGACCGTACCAATGTTGTTCTCAGGGTCAGAAAGGACCTTGCAGGAGTTATCGCCGACCGTTTTGGACGTGATATAAGCATTTATCACTGTGAGGAGGATGAGTCCTCCTTCAAATGCTCCGTGTTTGTCCAGAAGAGCGACCAGTTCTATTCATGGCTGTGCGGCTTCGGAAGCGGCGTCGAGCTGATGTTCCCGCCTGATATGCGCAGTGAATTCAGGGACTATCTCAAAAACGTAATTGACCAGTATAATAGTTAAACAAAAACTGCCTCTCCGCAGATCAGAACCGGAGGGCAGTTTTTTTTCAGACTAAGAACTCATGGCATATATCCTTTTGCATGAAATCACATATCATGCTGTTTTCCGCAAAGGTGTTCACGGCAAGAAGAAGCTTTGCATAAGCCGCTTCGTCCGTGATATGGGGCAGAGGTACGGCGCCGTTTTCCAGCAAAATGCGGGAAGACTGATAAAGCTCTCCTTCCGGGTCCCGGAATGACGCAAGATAGAAGCCTGTATTATGCTTTTTACATTCTCTAAGCAGGGACAGGGCGCTGTTGCTCTCGCTGACGCAGGCCGAGGACGAATGATAGGTAAGGTGCAGCACGGCGCCGGTATCTTTTCCAAGCTGAATTGAATCATAGTCCATACCGGGATAGGGACGAAACATCATGACGTCTTTTGAAAGACCAAGGGGCAGGTGAATGTCCGTCTTTGGGCAGTTGTCATGTTTCAGCTCTCTGAGCAATTCCGGATGGGTCGTTTCCATAGTGTCGCCACGGAGCTTCATCAGTGGTTTGCCCTCCGGAGCGCTGAAGCATCCTCTGAACCTGTCAGCCTCACAGAGCCTCACCGAAAGATAGACCGAGCACATATCATCCCCGGGATTCTTATATACCGTGTATACGCCCCGGGGCAAGGACCGTATTACATTCACTGCTGTCCGCAGATTTATCACGGCATTGCTTCGTGGGTCGTCAGGTACCCTGTCTGCCGCAGTGAGAACCACAGGTACGTCAAGTCCCCGGAGACATATACCAAGAAACGCAGATGTGTATGAAAGTGTGTCGCTTCCGTGGGTTATTATGATCCCTTCATAACCGGTCAGATCGGTTCCTGAAAGGGTATTGACCATGGTTTCCCAGTGGTGCTTCTGAAGGTTCTCGCTGAGAATATCCATAAGCGGCAGGACCTCAAACATCACATCATTTCCGTATGTTCTTTTGTAAAGCTCAAGGGCGCGGCAGGAATAGCCCTCGGTACCGATGACATTTCCGTTTCTTACACTTCCGATAGTCCCGCCGGTAAGCACTGTAAGTGTTTTTTTCATAATGAAAACCTCCATTTTTTCAGTCCCTGGGTCAGACCCATGACTGCTGCGTTGGATTATATATGGTTATCCGGAATCGTCATTGACCTATATGTCCGGAAGTCCTGTCAATTTGCTCCGTATAAAAAACGATCCTTTCCCGGAGGAAGATCAGTCCTGACCATGTTTGCCGGCTAATATGCAAAAGAATGATACTATTAATTGCAAATGCGTGACGGATATGGTATAATGCAGTCAATATAAGATATTGTGGAGTAATACGGAGGTGACATACATAATGCTTGATGAAGCCGTCTTGGCACAACAGTCGGCAGCATCTCAGGTCACAGATACACTGCCGCCGGCAAATATTCTTTTTATCCTGTGTATCGCACTTGCGGTTTGTCTTGTCTTTGTTTATTTATACTCGCTCTGTGACGCCGTGATAAGCTGCGCCGTGGGAAGTGTCAGGATCAACGATGATGACACCGCCGACACTGCAGCCCAGCGCACAGGACGTATACTTAGTATGCCCAGGAAATACAGATACCCATTAAGACTCGGAGAGATGGTATTCGGTTCCGTTTTTCTGCTGATAGTTCTGGGGGCGTTTTTTGTGCCCCTGAGAAACGGTCTGTCCCTTTCTGTGGGAAGTCAGAGCGGCGCCGGAGTACTTTTGGCTGTAATACTGACCGCAGGGTCGCTGCTCCTGCTTTCCGTAGTATGGATGATACCCCGCCGCCTTGCCTCCGAACAGCCTGAAAAGAGTCTTTCAAGGCTTTGCGGAATAATTCCGGTCTTATCCGCCTTATTCGTGCCTATGTGGGCAGTCTGCCGGGTACTTTCGGCGTTCTTTCTGTGGCTTTTCGGTCACGGCAGCAAGCACAGGGAGAAGGAGGCAAAGCCCACCGAAGAAAAGATCATGATAATGGTGGATGAGGGCGAGGAGAACGGAACCATCGAAGAAAACACCCGGAGCATGATAGAAAACGTCTTTGAGTTTGACGACACCACCGTAGGGGAGGTCATGACCCACCGGAAGGATGTTGTGGCCGTAAGAGATGACGACACAATGATGAACCTGACCCGCCGCGCCATTGAAAGCGGCCGTTCCCGTATACCTGTTTACCATGACGACATTGACGACATTATCGGAATGATATATGTAAAGGATCTGCTCCGGTTTGTGGGACGCTCCGTTGAGGGAGAATGTATCGATCCATCGCTTGTGCATGACGCTGTGTTTGTGCCGGAGTCAAAGCGCTGCAGCGAGATGTTTGAATACATGACTGCCCATAAGACGCAGATCGCAGTTGTGGTGGATGAATTCGGCGGCACCGGGGGCATCATCACCATGGAGGATCTTGTGGAGTCCATTCTGGGCAGCATACAGGATGAGTATGACAACGAAGACGATGTTATAAAAAAGGTCAACGAATACAGCTTTACCGTTGACGGTACCACTCCTCTTGACGAGATCGAAGATCTTACCGGTATCTCCTTTGAGGATGATGACAATGACACCATTGCAGGGGTAATGCTCGACAGGATGGGACATATCCCGAAGGGCGGTGAACACCCCTCCATAATGATAAACGGGACCCGCTTTACCGTGCTTGAAGCTGATCAGCGGCGTATCTCAAAGGTGCTTATCGTAAAGCACCACACAACACCGGAAAAGAAAAAATAAAACATAAAACTGCGTCTGTCCTGAAAGCGGGGCAGACGCAGTTCTTTTTATTCTCTTCGCCTGACTACGCAGCGGAGGTCTTTGATGTGTCGGAGGTTGTTTTTGAATTGTCCCCAGACTTTTCCGATGTTTCGGAGGAGGTCTTTGAAGTGTCCCCGGTCTTGTCTGATGTATCGGCAGATGTTTTTGAAGTGTCCGCTGTATTTTTGCTTTCGGATGAGGCGGCTGAACTCTCAGGGGTTTCCTCGGTGTCGGACAGCTTTTCTATAGGCTTATTAAATGCGAAAGTTCCTGCCTGTTCAACAAGCTTGTCCGCATAGGCGCTGTCAACATAGCACTGAGCTTTTCCGTTGAGCACAGCTATGGTTTTTCCGGAGCCGTTACGCATCAGAACAAGGGTATCGATTATGTCGGTATCGCTGCGATAGATCACCTTTGCACTGAATATATCAGAAAAGCCCTTTGTGTCCTTGGGAGGGGCATCCCCTCTGGAAAGACTGATAAGATTGTCAACAAGCGTGATAAAATAGCTGTAGTCGTACTCGACGCCGGCTTTCATGACCTTGATATCTTCTACAAGATAGTATCCCTCGTTTACTCCGGAGGTGCGCTCAACGGTATATTCGTCGTTTCTTTCGCCGGCTTTCAGTGTGAGCTGATAGATATCATCCTTGTTGAAGTTCAGAACACTGTCCCCGAGAAAGCTTTCTTTTCTTGCATCGTACCAGGCGTTGTTTTCCGCATAGGTCTGATAGATAATGGTCTTTTTCGGATCCATAAGGTAAATGCGTCCGTCGCTGTCCTTTTCGGATGCGATGACGTCGATAACGCTGCCGTCGGTGCCCTCCATCTTTACGACCTCAAAGGGCTTTTCCAGTCCGTATTCCTTGAGCTGATCTTTTGTAACGTCTATTGCGGTTACCCAGATGGCATTAAGAGTGGAAATGCTGCTGACGATCAGCTTTGAATTCTCAACGTCACAATAGCAGCGTTCGGGTTTTGTGAGCATATAGTTTCCGTTATAATAGCTGTCGTTGTTCCTTGTCAGAACAATGTCCTCATTATATCCGGTTCCGGAGATGGTGAGTTTTTCGGTCTCTTCCATTGTGCCGGTAATGCTTTTTGAGAACATCTGCAGTTTTTCCACAAAGAAGGTATCCACCTCGTCAGGGGGCGCAAGATATACGTTTTTATCATCAACAAGCTTCAGATATACACCGCTCTGGTCGGGAGCGGAATTTCCTATCTCAATGGTATAGATCTCGGAATCGCTGAATCTGATCTTTACTGTGGAACGGGGCCTGTCAAGACCGTATTCTTCGTATTTTTTCCCGGTCTTGTCAACGATCTCGCTGACGGTCAGGCTGCTGCACTGGGTGGCCAGCTTTTCGGTGATAGATGTGTCAAGGGGTATAGACTCATGATCCTGCATGGTATAGATTATCTTTAGCTCCGATTCGCTTGTTTCGGCCACGGCAACGGCCGTATCCGGCAGGCTGGTGGATATCTGGGCGGAATTCTGGGATGTGACTGACTTGTCGATATAATCATAGGCCATCAGCTCGTAATCGCCGCCTTCATTGCTGACAGTGATGACCTCCGGGATGTATTCCGATTTGTCAAAAAGAATTATCTCGTTGTCATCGGAGAGCTTATAGTTATTCTTGTCCGAGGGGATAAACAGCACCGCGATAAGAACTGCCGCAAGAGCCGCCGCCATGATAACGGATATGACAAGAAGTCTGGTGTTCTTTTTCATACCTGTCCCTCCGTTATCTGTGGCGTCTCATCAGGAATACGGCAAAGCCTGCTCCGAGAATAATGATCGGGATAAGCGCATATACGATAAAGCCTATGTTGACGGCGGTCTGGGGTTCGATCTCAATATCGAACTCGGTGATGACCTTTGCGGGGATAACCACCTTTTCGGTGTCACGTCCGTTAAGGGTTTCTATCATTGTGGAAAGATATTCGCTGTTGCCGTAGTCAGAGGCATAGTAGGGTCTTGTAAAGATCTTGTTGCTTCCCGAGAGAATGATAGTAGAGGGATTGTCTTCCGGTCCGTTCTGTCCCTGAGCCAGCACAAATGTCCTGCCGGTAATGTTTTCTTCGGCTTTCCAGTTTTCGTCCGCATTAAAGGGGCAGGTACCGGATTTTTCGGAATAGGAAAGCAGGGGAGCGGCGTTATAATCGGTGAGTATCTCGATAGAGCGGGCATAGCCTGCAATTACCGGACGCTGATCCTGATCGTTGGTATCGGTATAGAGGTCGCTGAAATACTGACAGAGAACGCCGTCAAAGTTATTTGAACTGCTGGCGTTGATATATGTGCTGTCAGCTTCAAAGGCATAGCCGTGCCTGAGGTTCATGCTGTAGATGTTCAGCATTCCGTCAAGGTTGGGGGTGTCGGCATCGTCTGAGGAAGCAAGGAAAAGCATGGACTTGCCGTATTTGTCATTGTTTTTGAGAAAGCTTTCCAGCTTTGCAACAGCCTCGGTGGAATAATCCTTTGTGGGGGCATACACAACAACAAAATCAGTGTTGGTGGGAATATCCTTGTCCGCCAGTGAAAGCTCCGTGACCTTGTGCCCCATTCCGCTCAGGGTCTTTACAAGATATGAATAATCCTCGGTGCAGTAGTCGTTGACTATTACGGTGTTTATCATATCCTCGTTTGTTACCGCAAGGATCGCCCTGTCGAGCTCCTGTTCAGCAGAGGATGAGGTAACATACTGATAGCTGCCGGAATAGTTTTCAAAGGTGAAAATATCTGTGGCGCGCAGGATACGGCTGTTATCGCCGCAGGTTATGATGATATCGGTAGATGAAAGGCTGCTGCCGGGATAATCGTCAGCGATAGAGGGATTGCGCACAAGGTCGGTATATTTTACCTCTACCATTCCTTCCGATTCTCTTGAAATGGATTCCGCAAGGAAGGCTGTCTGTTTGCAGTAGGTGTCAAGGTTGATATAGGATTCCCTTTCGCTGAGGAAGGTGATATCCACCCTTTTGCTCACATCGCCGGCGATCTCCTTTGTTTTGTCCGAAATTTCAAAGGATCTGAGACTTGTCATGTCGGCCGTGAGAGAGGGTACCTTATCCGTTAGCACGTTTGCTATAACGTTCAGAAGTACCACACCTACCAGCACAAAGACGGTAGTCGCGATCGAGATCAGCGCATGCCGTCTTCTGCGGCTGACGCCCTTCTGAGGCTCGGAGGGAGTATTGCTGTCTGATGAATTATTTGTTCCTTTTTTTCCGTCAGAGTCATTTCCAGTGTTTTTCTTTTCGGGTTCGACGGTTCCCGTCAGGGTATCAATGATCTCTTCGTCGGGAGTCAGGTTTTCGTTTTCTTTCATATTGCTTCCTCCTTTCACGCCCATCTTCTTCTGTCAATGACCCTGTCGGTCAGGAACAGGAAAAGACCGCATACCGTAATAAAGAACACAACGGCAGAAAAGCTTATGATACCCAGAGAAAAATCCGAATATCTTGTCTGGAAGGAAAAGGCAAGCAGCAGGTTTTTGAGCCACTCCCAGGGAACGGTATTGCTGACGGTCTCGATCAGATTGATGAGAATATTTGCGGCAAAGCTGAAAACCGCGGCTGTGATGATGCTCTCGGTAAGTGAAGAAATAAAAATGCCTATGGCGATGAGCGCAGAGCCTATAAGCATCATTGCAAAAATATTTCCCACAATAACTCCCCAGTCGGGGGAGCCTATAAATGAGAGTATCACACCGTCAACTATGTACCCCATAAGGCAAATAGTGAGCAGCGCAAGGGCGGAAAGGAACTTTGCAATAACTATGGAGGATATTCTTACAGGTGAGGTGATAAGTGCCTGATCTGTGCGGTTCTTTCTGTCTTCGGAGAAAAGTCTCATGGTAATGAGGGGAATCAGGAATATCACTATGACATACATGCTTATGAATACACTGTACATATTTGATGTGCCTTCGCTGAGACAGGCACGGTACAGAAATATACCGTTGAACATCATAAAAGCGGCGGCAACAACATAACCTACAGGAGAGTTGAAATAGGCCGCAAGCTCTCTTTTAAAAATCGCAAACATATTTTACTTACCTCCCGTTTTTTCGTTATCGCCGGACATCAGCCGGATAAACAGTTCTTCAAGGCTGTGACCTGCCGGCTGCATCAGCACGATACATCCGTCAGTCCTTGAGATGGCACGGTATACCGCTCGTCTGATATCCTTTTCACATTCGACCAGAAATTCATAGCAGCCCTTTTCGGCCTCGCCGTGCTTTGTGATATCCACAACCCCGTCCACACCTCTGAGAGCGGAATAGGTGCTCTGTTCACGTCCCTCCACGACCAGCCGGAGCATGGTGGTTCCCCTGCCGGTACCGGTCAGCTCGTCCATGGTGCCGGAAACGGCGATCTTACCCTCTGTAATGATGATCACCTTGTCACAGATGGCCTGGACCTCGGTGAGAACATGGGACGACAGTATGACGGTATGGTTCTCTCCGAGAGAACGGATAAGCTGTCTCATCTCTATTATCTGAGCCGGGTCAAGACCTACGGAAGGCTCGTCAAGGATAAGCACCGGCGGATCTCCCAGCATGGCCTGAGCAAGTCCCACACGCTGACGGTAGCCCTTTGAAAGGTGCTTTATTATCCTTTCGGTTACTTCCAAAAGTCCCGTCTTGCCGCAGATATCTGCAATGTGTTCTTTCATGGGAAGGCGCACGCCCTTCAGACGGAACATGAATTCAAGGTATTTCCTTACTGTCATGTCGTTGTAAAGGGGCGGGATCTCCGGAAGATAGCCAAGGTGGGATTTTGCTTTTTTGGGGTCATCAAGAATGTTAACGCCGTCAATAAGCACCTCGCCGCTGTCGCTGGAAAGATACCCGGTGATTATGTTCATGGTTGTGGATTTTCCGGCTCCGTTGGGTCCGAGAAATCCCAGGATATCTCCTTTTTTGACAGAGAAGCTGACATCCGTCAGTGCCTGATGACGTCCGTAACGCTTGTAAAGGTGTTTTACTTCGATCATAAATGGGTCCTCCTATAGTTATTTGTATGAGGTCTCCGTATTTCCGTACAAGATGCTTTGCGCGGTTATACGGTACTGAAAAGCCTCAGGGCAGAAGCTGTATCGTTTTCTCAGATATCCAGCTCCAGCACCACGGGGCAGTGGTCGCTGCCGTATACGTCCGAAAGGATATCGGCTTTTGTGATGCGGTCCTTGATACGTTCCGATACGATAAAGTAATCTATACGCCATCCGGCATTGTTTTTTCTGGCGTTGAATCTGTAGGACCACCAGCTGTAGCGTCCTTTTTCGTCGGGGTGGAGCAGGCGGAAGGAATCCACAAATCCGCTTTTCAGCAGCCGGTCTATCTTGCCCCGTTCCTGATCGGAAAAGCCTGCGTTTCCCTTGTTGGGTCCGGGATTCTTAAGGTCTATCTCATTGTGAGCAACATTAAGGTCGCCGCAGTATATGACGGGCTTCCGGCTGTCGAGCTCGGAAAGATAGTTCAGCAGGTCGTCCTCCCACTGCATACGGTAGTCTATGCGTTTAAGTCCGTCCTGAGCGTTGGGAGTGTATACGTTTACAAGAAAGAACCTGTCGGTCTCAAGGGTTATCATCCTTCCCTCGTGAGAGTGTTCTTCAATGTTCATTCCGTCAAAGGTGACCGAAAGAGGTTCGTGTGGGGTAAATATCGCAGTTCCGGCATATCCCTTTTTTTCGGCGCTGTTAAAATACTGATGTCCCTCCACCGGCACCTCGGCCTGACCCGGCTGCATCTTTGTTTCCTGTATACAGAAAAAATCGGCGTTCTGTTCCCGCACAAAGTCAACAAAGCCCTTCTGCATACAGGCTCTGAGACCGTTGACGTTCCATGAGATAAGTTTCGTAGTTATCATTCCTTTCCTTGATATTAATACCGTCACTGAGTAAAATTAAAGAATGACGGATTTGTTCATTGCCGAATTCGACACAATCTAAATAATTATACCACATTTAATTAATTTATGCAATGAAGTTTTATCACTAAAGCCATGCCTGGAGCTTAATCCCATACAAAAGAATGACTCGATTTTTGTGGATAATTACAAAGCACGGCTCATACTAAACTCCCATTAAAAGCAGACATAGCCTGCTTTTAACAGCGCGCCAGCGCGTCGGAGTTTGCATGAGACGACATCTGTGCGTATACACAGATAGGTGCAGCCTCGGGCGGCGCCTTTTCCTATTAGAAGTGTCAGCTTTTAATCTGAAAACAGTATCACAAAACCGGCCGGACAGGAGTTTCTGTGTATCAGCAAAAAACATCTCCGTCCCGGATCGCCGGAACGAAGATGCTCGGAGTTTTATTATGCGTTCAGCTGTTTTTCTTTTGAAGTATCGGGTTCTTTATAGCAGGCCCGGACAATGACGGAGCCCACAATATAACCACTGGTTATCACAAAGACAACAAAGCTGTCTATGGTGATTCGCGGGTCCTCCAGAGAGAATACCGCGCCTGAAAGCACCGACGGTAATATGGACAGCGCAAGAAGTACCATTCCGGAGATGAATCCTATCCGGACGCTGATCTTTGACGGGCTTTCCCAGACCTTGTACCCAATGGCGCCGATCATCACCTGAGCCAGCGAATACAGTATTACGGTCGCCTCGTATGCTGTCAGACCAAGAAGCTCGTTCATCTGATCGGTGTATCCTGTCAGGGTGATGGCCTCGGCGGTGTTCAGCATGGCCTGCAGAATAAGCACAAAGCCTGCCGCTAACATCAGGCGACGTCCCAGGCGGAAAAGATAATTCTTTTTAAGGTTCTTTTCCCGGCGGCGGTTAAAGTCCTCAAGAGTGAATCTGATAAGGATAAAGGAGGGTATTGCGATATACAGGAAAAGTCTGAGTACGATATAGTTGTTCACATCCGAAAGCAGGGAATTGACCGGCGCGGAATTGAGGGGATGGAATACCTCTCTTGCAAGCTGACAGTCAAAGATATTCTGTCCTGCCGCACTGTCATATTCCAGCATGGAGGGGCCTATGGGAGCGCCGCCGATAAATGAGCTTGGCAGCAGCAGTCCGAGAACGATTGTGACCAGGAATATTGCCGAAAGAGCAAAGCTCCGGTATTTGTTGAAGGGTATGCACATGGAGAAAACCACAACAAATCCTGCGATGGTCGTCAGCACCGTCATCATGGCCCGGACGTTGTTGTCCTGAACATAGGGCGTGTCTCCAAAGAACTTCGGCACGGTATTGAGCATGATGGGCAGCAGTATGGCACAGGCCGCAAGGGCTCCGGCTGAGATGGACTGGGTGACGATGTTCCGCATGAACGACCCTCGTATGGGCGTTCGTCTTGGCTCCAGGGAGAGGAGGAAACCTCCGGTGCCGATAACTGCGGCTTCAAGCATATACATATTCTCTATGGAGAACCACATCTGTCCCTTGGCAAAGGGGATGAGGGCGAATGCAAAGATAAACAGGGCGATGGATTTCATCAGATAGAGCACTGTGGTTTTCTGAATATTTCCGATGACCCTGCGGCCTTCTCCCACAACCTCCTTAAGGTGGCTGAAATCGTTGTCCAGCAGCACCACGTCTGAACAGGATTTTGCGGCTTCCGTGGCCTTTGCAAAGGTTATGGAGGAATCCGAACGCCTCAGCGCAAGTATATCGTTGACGCCGTCGCCGGTCATTGCCACCTTATGTCCCTGAGCCTGAAGCGCCATTACAAGCGCCTCTTTCTGTTCCGGTGACACACGGGCGAATATGGTATAGTGTTCAACAAGTGAGGGTATCTCTTCCAGCGGTACCCCGGCAAGGGAAATGTGCCGGTCCGCGTTTTTGATACCGCACTTCCGGGCAATTACGCTTACGGTCAGGGGATTGTCGCCGGAAATGACCTTGACGTCAACACTGTTTTCCTCAAAGAAGCGCAGGGTGTCGGGTGCGCTGTCACGGATATGGTCCTCAATGGCAACGAGGGCGATAAGCTCCCTGTCAAGTGTAAAGGCAATTACCCTGTTACCCTTTGCGGCCTGCTCTCCGACGTAAGAAAGTCTCTTGTCGGTGTGGTCAACAAGATATTCCGGAGCGCCCATAAGAAGCCGCTTTCCGTCGGCGCATACAACTCCGGAGTATTTGTTGGCGCTGGAGAAGGATATTCGTTCCTTTATCTGTTGGTCCTTGTCGGCCCCGAAGTATTGGAATATGGCCTCTGAGGTGGCGTTTCTTTCTTCATCAGGAGCTGTCAGGAGCCGGGCGTATTTTCTGACGTCCTCTATGGGGATAAAAGCCTTTACATCGCACACTGACATGGTGCCGTCTGTAAGGGTCCCTGTCTTGTCAAGGCATATCACGTCAACTCGCGACAGATTTTCCAGTGAATACAGCTCCTGAATCAGGGTCTTCTTTTTTGCAAGCTGAGCAATTGAGATGAGCATTGCAACGGCGGTGGTCAGCACCAGTCCGGAGGGGATTATACCCACGCCGAACATTCCGCAGGTAAGTACGATAAGGGACCATGTAACAGGATCGTCAAGGGACAGCGTAAGTCCGTCCCAGAGGGCAGGGTCGCCGCCGTGAACGATTATTTTGTACACCATCGTAACGGTTACCACTCCTGCGGCAATAATAAGTCCCACAGTCAGGACCTTGATTATTTTCATGATGGAGGTCATCAGCTCGGATTTGTGGCGTGAGCCGTTCTTGACTTTTCTGATGAGCTGGGCGGCGTAGGTGTCGTCTCCGGTCTTTTCCGCCCGGCAGCAGGCTGATCCGACTATCACCGAAGATCCGGAATAAATGGTATCGCCGGCTTTTTTGATGACATAATCCGATTCGCCGGTCAGCATACTCTCATCCACATCCACCTCTCCCGAAAGGACAATAAGGTCTGCAGTCGCCTGTTCACCCGCCGAAAGCGACACAATGTCGTCAATGACTATCTCTGCTGCGTCAACGGATAAGGTCTTGCCATCACGGATGACCTTGCTTTTTGTTGTGGTCACTATCCTCAGCTGTTTGATGACCTTCAGGCTCTTTATCTCCTGGAATGTACCCATTGCCACATTCATAATGGCCGGCAGCAGGAATACAAACTTGGAGATCCCGAAATATGAATCAACGATATCCGATCGTCCGATAGAGTTAAGATAGATTATGAATCCGATGAAGATCAGCGCCACCGTAAACAGAACGATGTTGAAGAAGGTAAAAAGGTTCGTTGCGATGATCTTGATGGTACTTTTATCGTTAGGGTCTGTGGTGTGATTATCGTAACCGCACCTGACTCTTTCCCGGACCTCTGCTTCGGTCAGACCCATTTTGGGGTCGGTGTGTATTCTTTTAATGATCGGTCGTTGGAGTCTTCTTTTTCTCATTGCACTCCCCCCGTCAGATAAGTCTTTGTTATCTATTATGAGTATTTATCCAACTTTACCATAATATTTTACCATATTTATATAATTATTGCAAGATTTATTTCCCCAGGCGATCGGCGAGCGACCGCAGGAGTGACCGCAGGGAGCGTTTCCCTTTCCGTACTCAGCAAAGGCATGTTTTGGTATAAATGGCATTATTCTGCATATTATGGAAATTATATCTTTTTCAGAAGGTGTACTTTTGTGATTGTGACAAAATAATCCTGATAATCCTTATCAACAAGCTATGGTTAGAATTATATTACAATTATATTACAATATGGATTATCTGACATAAATTGGGTTGACAGCAGATTATTATTGTGTTATATTAATAGTACTAAGTGTAGTGTAATATTGTGCTATATTGCATCAGGTTTGTGCAATCATATATGCGCGGGAACATAACAATGCGGTGGTAAATATATATTATTCTGTCCGTCTGCATGCCTTTTTTCCTCTTCACTGACGCACAGACCGCATGATAGTATTATTGCTGCTCCGGAGCAGCAGTCGATCATCCGGTTCCTATGTGCCGGAAAGATCACGCATGAGCGGTACCAGTATCAAGGGGGGGATGACGGATGGAACCAAAAAAATGCATTAACGGTCATCATTTTGGATATGATGACACAGGCCGCTGTCCTGTCTGCGGTGAACCCCCCGTTTTGTTACGCAGTTTATCAGACCGGTGTGAGTCCGCATCAACGGAGAATGATATCAGATATATTTCGGTGCTGGGGGATTCCATCAGCACATTTTCCGGCTATCACCCGCAGAATTACAGTGTTTACTACGACGAGACAGTCGCCCGCAATCATTCACTTTTCAGTGTAGATGACACCTGGTGGATGAAGGTGATCCGTCATCTTGACGGAACACTTCTGAAAAACGACTCATATTCCGGGAGCCGGGTGACCGGCATAGAATTCCCCGCAGGCAATTGTCAGGAGCGCATTGACGCCCTCAGCACCCACCATAAGGAACCGGATGTGATCCTTGTTTTTCTCGGCATGAACGACTTCGGTTATGGTGTCAGGATAAAAAAGAAGAGTCATTTCAAAAGCGACTGTTTTTCATTTTCCTACGCCTACGAGCTTATGATAAAGCGCATACGCAGTCGTTACCCCGACGCCCTTGTGGTCTGTGGCACACTGATGCAGGGAAGGATAAAGCACCGCAGCAACTGGCAGTTCCCCGCAAGCTTCGGAGGCGCCGAGATAGACGAGTACAATAACATAATACGTCTTGTCTGCCGCCGCCAGAATGTTTATCTTGCCGACCTTGCCGATACATCCATGAGCTATGAGACGCTTGATTCCGTTCATCCTACAGCCGAGGGACACAGCACCATCGCCAGTGCATGGATAAGCTGTCTTGACACAATGTCTCTTTCAACTCCCGCATTATAGGATATCCTCCAAAAAATTCCCCGCCCGGATAGTAAAAGTATCCGTGTGGGGATAATGTTTCATAAGAAATATATTGATTTTTTATCGGACAATTCCATAGTACAGATCTGCGGAGTGTACCCTGAGGGCATCTGCTTCACTGCGCCTGCGCTGTAGATATATTTTCGGAAATAAAATGTGTATCGTTGTTCCTTTCTGTACCAAAGGGAACATGTACCGGCAGCACCACAAGAACTCTTGTTTCACTGCGCTTTCCGCTTGGCATGCGAAACCTGTGAAAAGCAGAAGTCTGTCGGATATCAGTATTATAGTTACGGCAAGCTGCATCCTAAAGTCTTCACAAGTGTGCTCTGTTTAATGCCGTATCAAAGTACCATCACCAGGAGAGACTGCAAAGTCCTGCGGCTCAGTTTCGTGTTCTCTGAGCTTCGGAGGATCCCGCTTTATTCTCAAAGAGGTCGTTTACACGCTCCTCGCCGAGCACATCCGCAAACAGATACTGAAGAGTCCTGGTTTTTGAGTCCTCGCTGATGTCCTCGCTGCTTTTCTTTGATTTTGCCGCAAGCTCAGCCTGCTCACGCTCAAAATCACTAAGGCTGGAGTATTTTTCGTTTTTGTTAACGGGGTCCTGCTTAATGTCGTTCTGACGGTTATCAGAGGGGACAGTAGCACTCTGGACCATAGGAGCGGCAACAACGGTCCGACTCCCTAACTTTTCGACTATCATGGGGATATTATCAATAAGTTCTCCTATCTTGCCATAGAGGAATTTCCGTTCGTCAGAAGGTTCATTCCGTTCCTGTGTTTCACAGATCTCTGCAGGAAGCTGGCTGGCGATAAGCTCTTTATAGAATTCCCCTGAAACATCCTGGGCACGGCTCCGGACAGCGATATTCGCCCCCAGGTCCCTTAGCTGTGAGTATGTAAGACCCTCGGTGGATACGGCGACCGCCGCTGCGTCCTTTGAGGGGACCCCGAAATTGATAAGAGCCTTCCTGCGTCTTTCTACAGACGGGTAGGACATGCGTATCAGTCGAAGGTACCGGCGCAGAATACTGGGAACAAGCTCTTCGTTTTGTTCAATGACCACGGTGTACATATCAGGAAAGCCGTCATCGGAATTGTACATCACCATATAGGTCCCGATACGATAATATATCTGTCGGGTAAACCGGCTCTGACCTATACCCTCAAGAACGAAACAAATATTCGTGCCGTCGTCAAAAAACCGGTTCAGCAGCTTGTCCAGAAGGGTGTGGACAATATCCTCTGTCAGCTCTTCTTCATCTCCGCTATCGATCATTTTGCTGCGTATATCTGCATCGGCCTTTATCTCTTCATCGGTAAAGTCAAAATCCTTTGAAGAAAGGTACAGTGTTCTGTATCCCTCCGATGAGAGGGAGTACACGGAAATATCCGCTGCGGTATGTTTTCCGCATCCGTCCGGACCCATCAGCAGCAGACCGTCATTGGCGCCGCCGGCGATCATTTCTTCGATCGCATCCTTCCAGCCGAAGGAATAATCACTCCTGCTGCTCAGAAGGTCGTCAAAGGACGGCTCGTTTTCCTTGTCCATACGGGCACGGATATCGCTGACTCTCAGGTCGGAATCTCCGATGATCATATTGATGCGGGACTGTATTTTCTTTTCAAAGGATGAACTCATAGTAATCACTCCAGAACGGATGGTCAGGATGAATTGAAGCTTAAAGCTTTAGCAGAATTATAGAACTGACAGTTTTGCTGTCGATCATTTTACCCTGCACGGAAATCAATTTCCAAAACAGCATAACGTAAAACTGCAGCACATTTATTTTTGTATCCAATTGATCATATCTTCTGACAAAAAAACAGCGGTTTGAAAATTACAGCGGTTTTAGGAAAGGGGTTTGGGGAAGAACCCTTTTTCCGCCGGAAAAGGGTTTTCCCCAAAGAGCAGTCATGCCAAAATGATTTTCCTGCCTGACTTGTGTCAGATTTTCTTTTCGAATTCTTCGATAGAGGCGAGGATATCGCTCTTCTTCTCAGGCGCTACGGAGTCGAAAACGGACATGAAAAGGTCCCTTGTAAGAATGACCTTTCCGTCCCTGATGGCATCCACAACATTCCGGTCCGACTCTTCATGGAGGCGGTTGCCGTCGTCGTCATAAACGGAATATGTGTCACGGGCCATACCCTTAAAGACGGACTTGAGTTTGCTTGTAAGTCTGTACAGGTCGCGGAAGCTGTAGTTGTCGGTAACGTCGGCCATGTCGTCAGTGGTAAAGCCTTCTTCAAGAGTCAGGTTCTTGAGCACATTTGCAAAATACTTTGAACGCACTTCCTCTGAGGGGAGGGGCACCTGGATATAGGTGTTGATTCTTGAAAGCATTGCGTGTTCTATCTGATCGGGATAGTTTGTGGCGGCAAGAAATACGATGGGCTTCTTGCTGTTGAGTATAATGTTGAAGGACTCCATGAATGCAACGCTGAGGCGCTTTTCGTGACCCTCGGAATTGCCGGAGGAACGCTCGCGGCACATATTTTCGAATTCGTCAAAGAACAGCACACAGGGAGCATTGTCAACGGCCTCCTGAAATGCGGTATTAACTACTTTCTCACCGACGCCCACGTAGCTGTCATGAACGTCCGAGCCGCGAAGCTGAATGAACTTGTAGCCCTTGAGCATCAGCTCTCTTGCCACGGCCTCGATAAAGAAGGACTTGCCGGTACCGAAGGGACCGTAGAACAGACAGGATTTCAGCTGTGAGATGTCCAGCAGGTCGTCGGTGCTCTCCCATCCGATGTTGTCAAGTATTTCTTCCTTGATGGTGGTCTTGAGATCATCCATGCCTACGATATCGTCAAAGCCGTGATCGGGCATGGGCATATACCATTTTTCGATGGTTTCGGCCGATACATCGTCACTGGCGTTTTTCGTTGAAAAACCGGAGGCGGTGGTCACTGTTGTTCCTGCCTTTGCGGGCTTTGACCCGGGGGAGGAGGCGGTCTTTGCGGAACCGGAAGAAGATGCGGATGACGCGGATTTTTCTTCGTCAGGCTCCGGATTTTTGGGGACGAGTATGTTGAGAAGCTCTAAGGCCTTTTTCTCACAGCTGTGGGCGCGTTCGGTCCACTGCTTGTTGAGGGCTCTCTGGGAGGTGTTCATGGCTGCGATCTTTCTTGCCGTCTCGGAGGCCTTTACATAGAATTCATATTCGGTCTTTGACGGTATGTAGCCGTTGCGCCTGTTGGTATTCCTGGCCTGAGCCAGATATGAGTTGTATTCGGCGCTGAGCCGCGCCATATCATTTTCGTAGAATGTATTTGCCATTTTCTGTTCCTCGCTTTCTGTAAAATAATCCGATTATTTGTCCGGATCCGGAGGAGCCGTGTTATAGAGCGCGCTGCGGCGCATTTCCTTTATTGTATCCGAATGCTCAGAGCCTATAGAGACGTCAGTGCCAAGATTGGGGAGACGTACTTCTCCGTCGGTAAAGGGATTTGAAGCTGACTTTTCCTGTGCCTCCTTGATGCAGAGATCAATATCTCCTGTTTCTATCAGCCTTTCAAAGAAGCTGTCAACAATGCCGGCCTTTGCTTCAACAGCCTCGGCGGAATTGATGAATCCGTATTCGTCACGCTTGGGCTTTTTCTTTTTGCTGTCCTTAAAAAAAGGAAAGACTTTTTCGCCGGTTATCTTTTTTGTTGCGGCGTCAAGAAGATCATAGGCGTGAGTTACGCTGTCGTATGAAGTAATGCTCTGGAGAGCAAAGAGCGCGTCCTTTACCAGCATATAGCCTATGGCGGCGTCTCTGAGCTGGGTTTCCTGGATCGCAGTGTTATAGCTTTCGGCGCGTCCTTTTCTGATAAACTCGCTCTGATCCTTGATGGTATAGAAGAATTCCTTTTTGCAGGCACCAAGATCACCGGCACATTTTACTATATCATAGGTCAGCTCGGCTTCAATGGCTCTTTCTTTGTTGGCCTTTTTGAAGCGGTGATCTCTTTTCAGCTTGTCCAGTTTATCCTTGACCTGATTTATCTTATCGTTAACAGACATGTTATTATCTCCCTTCGTTATCAGTTGCTGATGCGTTCACGATGCTTCTGGGTCTGCTGCTGTACCTCTGCTTCCTTTGCGATCTGCTTTTCTTTCATGGTCTGCAGCTCTTCATCGGTAAGCAGCTGGATCTTTCTGATCTTTTCCATCTGATTGCCGTCGGAGTTGATGCCGGCCTCTTCCATCTGTATCTTCTTTGCAAGCTCCGCAAGATGCTCAACGGATTCCATTGCCATGTGCTTCATCCTGATGCTGCCCTTGGCGTTGGCCATCATTTCTATACGCTGGTCAATGTTGTCCATAAACTCGCCCAGCTCGTCAAACTGTGCGTCGATCTCGGCTGCGGCCTTGAATTCGTTTTCTACCATTTCCTTATATTTGTTCATAAGGTTGGGATCTGTGGGGACCGGTACTTCGATGACCTTGGTCTGGAAATCGCTGACAATCTTTGACTGGAAACCGGACTGCTTGATGAGCATATCATACTGCAGCAGTTCAAAATTGAGTGAGGACTTTTCGATACGCTGTTTTACCAGCCAGTTGTATATATTCATGGTCTCGGTATCCCACTCGGTGCTGTTGCCGATAAAGGTCTGATCCATAACGGAGCTGACCTTCTGGTTGAATTCCGGATCCTTTGCAAGCTTTTCAGCCATTTTGCGGTTTTCCTCTTCGGAATTCTTCTGTTTTGTTTCGATGCTCTGCTTGCGGGTGCTGAGGTTTTCCTCGATAACGTCAAGAGAGGTGCAGGAGGTTATAAGGGTCGTCCATATCTCAAGATAGTCTGCGCTTGTTTTTATGTAATCCTGGCGCATCATCTCGGGAACCGTGGGTATACTGTTCCTTATCCTGTCAATAGCGACGATAAGCGCGCTCTTTGCGGCAAAGGCGCGGTTTACGTTGCCTGCACGGACAGCATCCGAAAGATGCTGGGCGATCTCAAGTATCTTGCTGTCAATGGCGCTGATGTCAAGACCGCTGTAGTCCTGTGTATTGTTTTCCATAAGGTCTATGGCGTCCAGTACGGCAAACTCAAGATCGCCGTAGGGCTGAGCCTCATTTGATTTATAGTCCAGCTTTTCTGCAGGAAGTGTGCTGTCGGTAAAGTCTATTCCTCTGAGGACATTAACGATAGCCAATTCGTTTTCGGCACGGCTGTTGCTCATCATCTTGGCCTTTGCCTCAAGCTTCTGGGCTTTCTTGTTCTTTTTGTCCCTGAACCATGCGGTAAGGGGGTTTGACTTTGTGATAGTCTGACTTCCTGAGGAACTGATCTTGCTTGGTTTTGGCATAAATATGCTCCTTTCTGATTTGCAGATACAGGTATTCTCCAAAAACCTGTATGGATCCTGTTATTCCGCATACTGCTGTTTACAGGCGGCTGTTAACGCATTCGGCAGACCGGCTGCATCTCCGCTTTGTATGCGAAATACCGTTTACAAACCCGATCGTATACCGGTTTTTGGAGGATCCTGTTTGTGCTTTTTTATTTCTCTTATATTAAGGGGAGCCTGTGTGCTTCCCTGATCTGCTGTATTACTGATCCTTATCCGTATTACGGTTATAGCTTGCCGCTCTCTGACGGCTTCGCTCTCCGATGGCGTTCATCCGCTGTTTGAAGGAATCCATCAGTCTGCCCATATCATCGTAATCCTTGTCGATCTGTTCCGCCCTGTTTATCACATCGTCGATAAGGCCGGTGATCTTTTCAAGGATACCCGGATCCTCCGGCACGGGTATCATTGATACGATGTCTTCAAGCTTTGAGGCGGTCTCTGTAAGAAATGCAAGACGCTTTTCTTCGGTCTCGATCTGAAATCCCTTGAACCTGAGCCCCGATTCGGCGATCCTCATCCTTACCATCATTTCATAAAGCTCCAGGGTCCTTTCGTCCCACATATAGTGGGAGCCGAGATATGTCTGACCCAGAATATCCCTGAGCTGTTCCACAAGACCGGGTGATTCCTTTATTATCATCACCATGCTGTCCTTGCTGTCCTCCAGCTTATTGTACTCATTGCTGAGCTGACGGCGCTTTATGCTCATATTGCCGTTTGAGATATCTATCATGTTCTTTACGGAAATGTAGAGATAACAGGTCTCCAGGTATTTTACGCTTGCCCTCAGATAGTTGTCCCGTATAGAGCGGTCGGGGGTGTCAAGCTGGTTCCGCACCCTCAGCAGACCGTTCATCAGACCGGCTCTTGCCGCAAAGGCGGTTTCCACATTGCCTTGGGCGACGGCGTTCTGCAGTATGCGTATGATAAGATAAAGATACCTGTCGGTTTCGGTCGTGTCGATCTCGCTGGGCTTTGTATCCAGCTGAAGCTCCCTTATCATTGTCCTTACGGAATATTCCAGGTCACCGCAGGGCTGCCGGCGGTCCCTTTTTCTGTCAAGGATCTCTCTTGGAATCCGGCTGCTTCTGAAGTCAACGGCAAGAAGCTCCCGGATCATCAGCTGGCTGTTGACCGTTTTGTCCGGTGTGATGCAGCCGGCATCCGTAACAATGGACGAATTGTTGCTTTCTATCTCTCTGCTTAGCTCAGCCAGCAGTCCGGAAGAGCTGTCCTTTTTATTCATAAGCACCCTTCACCTTCTTTCAGTCCGGTACGCCAAAGTCGAACATACCCTCATACATCCTGTCCTTCTGCAAACCGGCGGATGAGGGAACAATGCCGGTCTGATCCTGAGAGGAAATGTTTTTCCGGTCTGCAATTTCAAAGTCTTCAATGACGTGCTGCATATTGTCAAACATATCGGTTACGATAATGCTGGAGCCGGAAAGGGCAAGATTGGTGATCTGTACCGAGATAACGTTGTCCATGTTTTCGAGAGCCATACGATAGTTTTCCAGCTTTATTGACAGGCTTTCCTGCAGAAAGCTGCTCTGGTCACACTGATTTTTCAGTCTGAAATATGTTACCGAGAGCTTTTCATATTCAAAGAAGATATCTATTATCTTCATTACATCATTCTTGTATCCGTCGTCAACATAAAGCCATTTTATGCTGAAAAGAATGGCTGTGATTATTCTCCCGCAGGTATCGCTGTCGCGGTTCTGGCGGGCGTTGTTGAGTCTTGTCAGAAGGATGTTTATCTTTTGTTCAATGTCGGTGTCCTTCGGGCGGTTGCAGGGGGAGAGTATCTCCCTGTATATTCCGCA
>JBGUWL010000123.1:0-40026 GCA_045221075.1 Acutalibacteraceae bacterium | reverse complement strand
ACGCACAGATGACGTCTCATGCAAACTCCGACGCGCTGACGCGCTATTAAAAGCAGACTGTGTCTGCTTTTAATGGGAGTTTAGTATCATTTACCATGCGCACAAAAATACACCCTGTCCGGCAGTGTTGATTTTCTGTCGGGCAGGGTGCTGATCATTTTATATTATCTGATCCTTACGGAGCGGGCAGCGCTCACTGGTCCGCAAGACATTCGTCGCCGTTTGCAAGGGCTGCGATGCCGGTCCTTGCCATTTCAAGGATGCCGTAGGACGAAAGCTGGGAGATAAGTGTGTCGATCTGTGAGGGAGTGCCGGAAGCGCGGAAGGTCAGGGAGTGCTCTCCAAGGTTGACCAGTGAAGCGTGATAGGTGGATGTTACGGCAAGAATGTCGTTCTTGTTTTCGCTGTCGGAGCTTACCTTGATAAGAACAAGCTCCATTGCCACGGAGGTGTCCTCAGGCAGGACCTCGGCCTTCTTTACATCCACGATTTTCAGCATCTGATTTATGAACTGCTCTACCTGATTGTCGTCGCCGCTCATGCGGACGGTCAGGCGGGAGTAGCCCTCGATTCCGGAGGGACTTGCGGTAAGGCTGTCAATATTGAAGCCGCGGCGTGAGATCAGGCTGGTGATCCGCAGCAGAACGCCGGGGTGGTTGTGAGCCAGCAGGCTGATGATCTGTTTGTTTTCCATGTCTGTATCACTCCATTTCGGTAATCATGTCGTCAACTGTCTTGCCCGGGGGTATCATAGGCAGTACGTTCTCGTCGGGTGAGATGCGGCAGTCGATGACCACCGGCTCATTTGCGTCAAAGGCGGCCTTCAGCACCTCTTCGGCGTCACCGTCATTATGTATCCTCATGCCCTTTACGCCAAAGGCCTCCGCAACAGCGGCAAAGTCGGTCTTTCTGTGGGGATCGGTCTGGGAGAAGCGGTTGCCGTAGAACAGCTTCTGCCACTGTCTTACCATACCAAGAACGGTATTGTTGAGAACTACAACGATCACGGGAAGGTCATAGGAGCGGATCGTCGCAAGCTCGTTCAGGTTCATGTGGAAGCTGCCGTCGCCGGTAAAGAGTACCACACGCTTTCCGGGGTTTCCGATAGCCGAACCGATGGCGGCGCCCATGCCGTAGCCCATGGTTCCAAGTCCGCCGGAGGTACACCACCTGCGGGGCTTTTCAAAGCGGTATTTCTGTGATACCCACATCTGGTGCTGACCTACGTCGGTGACGACGATATCGTCCTCGGACATCAGGGCGTTGACCGCCTGAATGACGTGATAGGGGTGAGCATAGTCCGGGGAATCGGGTGTCTCCTTGACTCCGGACTTCTTTGCCCACTGTGCAACCTGGGCTGTCCATTCGCTGTGGTCGGCCTTTTCTACGGTCTTTGTCAGACCTGCAAGGGTGTCCTTAAGGTCGCCCACGATGCTGTGGTTTATCATTACGTTCTTGTTTATTTCGGCCTTGTCGATATCAAGCTGGATTATGGTGGCCTCTTTGCCGAACTTTTCTCTGTCGCCGGCAACTCTGTCGGAGAAGCGGGCGCCCACTGCAATAATGCAGTCGCAGTTATCCGTGGCCTTGCCTGTCTCGTAGCCGCCGTGCATACCGATGGTTCCGATAAACAGCGGGTGTGATGAGGGGAAGCCGCCCAGACCCATGATGGATGTGGCAACGGGGCAGTCGATCTTTTCCGCAAAGGCCAGCAGCTCCTTTTCGGCGTCTGCGCTGACAACGCCGCCTCCCATATAGATCATGGGACGCTTTGAGGCGTTGATGGCTGCGGCTGCGGCTTCAAAGTCACTGTCGACGGAAACAAGGGGATTTACTATCTTTTCGGGAACAGCGGGTTCAAACTCACACACTGCGCCGGTAACGTCCTTGGGAATGTCGATGAGAACGGGACCCTTTCGTCCGGACATGGCGATGCGGAAGGCCTTGCGGATGACCTGGGCAAGATCCTTAACGTTCTTGACGATAAAGTTATGCTTTGTTATGGGCAGGGTGATACCGCAGATGTCCACCTCCTGAAAGCTGTCTCTTGCCAGCAGGTCGTTGGACACGTTGCCGGTGATGGCCACCATGGGAACGGAATCCATAAAGGCCGTTGCGATGCCTGTGACCAGATTTGTGGCGCCGGGGCCTGAGGTTGCGATAACAACGCCGCACTTTCCTGTTGTTCTTGCATAGCCGTCGGCTGCGTGGGCTGCGCCCTGTTCGTGAGCGGAAAGGATGTGGGTGATCCTGTCGCTGTATTTGTAGAGTGCGTCATAGATATTCAGTACGGCGCCGCCGGGATAACCGAAAACGGTGTCAACACCCTGTTCCAGCAGGCACTCGGCGATGATCTGTGAACCGTTGAGCTGCATAAGTAATACCTCCAGTTTATTTGTCCGGACATGATTCCGGAAATGATATTTGATGCAATCAAACAAAAAAGCCCCATCTCTTTGGAATAAAGAGACGAAGCAGAACTGCACTTCGCTTGAACATTATAATACAGTTTTTTTGTCCTTAAGTCAATAGGAAAAGGGAAATTTCCACAACATATCCATAAAGAAGGGAGCATATATCAGCGTACCGCCCAAAACGGCCCTGTGTCACAACACAAAAGCCGCCCCATCCGCAAAAGATGAGACGGCTTCTGTAGGTGTTCAGGTTCATTCGGTGTCGGTTCCGCTGTCCTGCGGCAGAGGTTCTTCCGTATCGGCGGGAGCTGTGGCTTCGCCGTCAGTTGGTGCGGTGCCTTCGCCTTCAGCGGGAGCTTCCGGTGCGGGTTCGCCCTCGGGTCTTTCAACAACGGCGTCCTTGCCCAGCTTGTCCATTTCCCAGGGGGCGATGGCGCCGGCGTTTTTGTTGTACACATAGCCGGGAGGTATCTGACCCTTAGGCACATGGTAGCCGAAGCTGTCCTTGTTTTTCAGCACATAGCGGTTGAGGATCATATATATTCCGACAGCCAGAACAAAAATGCTTATCCACTGGGAGGTGGAAAGTCCAAGGAGAGCTCCTCTGATCTCGTCCCCTCTGAAAAACTCATCGGTAAAGCGGACGAGGGAATAGAGGATGAAGTAGATACCCAGCAGAGAGCCTTTTTTCAGGTGCTTTTTGCTCAGTATGAACAGTACTGCCATGATTACCAGGTTGCATCCGGCTTCGATAAGCGGAAGGGGAAGACGGGTGACTGCATGTTCTATGCCGTTTTCCGTATGGGTGTAGGTCAGTCCCCAGCTTGATTCGATGCCGTAGCAGCAGCCTGCAAAGACGCAGCCCACACGTCCGAAGGCGTGGAACAGGGGTATTGCCGGAGCAATGATGTCGGCATAGAGGCTGAAATCCGCCTTTGCCGCCTTGCAGTAGATAAAGGACGCAAATATCGCGCCCAGCAGTCCGCCGTAGAATACCATGCCTCCGAAGACCTCTCCCATAACGGCCCAGAAGCTGTTCCAGGAGGAAAAGGTGATGTCGGGATTCTGCATGGCCTTGACAAAAAAGTCGAGCCGTGTAATGAAGTATACCAGATGCGCGCCCAGAAAAGCGCCTATTGCCGCAAAGATCGGTATGTTTACGATGTGCAGCTTGCTGTAGTCCTTGCGTCCCCTGAGGGTGAAGGCTACAACGATGGCCGCAACGATGATTCCCGTCAGGGCGCAGATGCCGTACATGGGTATAGGCCTGCCCAGAACGTAGATATAGGGTAACATCAGATCATTCCTTTTCGTTTTTGTTCAAACAAAAAATTGGCGATCATGTCTGACCGCCAATCGTTTGCAGTTTCAATTATTTGTTGTAGAGCTTTGAAACTTCGCAGGCAGCGCAGGTTGAGCAGCCGGTGAAGAAGATAGCGAAGAGGCAGATGATAACGCCTACAAGACCAAAGATAAGGCCGATCGTTGCAGCGATCCCTCTGGGTTTGCCTGCAGCGATGTTCTGGTTGCCGATCATGAAGCTCAGGAAGGTGCCGCCGCATGAGAAGATCAGCGCAAAGATGTTGAGGATAAGGCCGTAAACACCGAAGTTGGTTACGTTGGTTCCTACAACAGATACTCCAGTAGAAGCAACGATGGCGCCGAGAAGAACCATGGTGAAGCCGAGAACGCTTGCGGCACAGCCGAGAATAGACATCATGTCACCGCCGAGAAGAGGAGCCTTGGGAGGTCTGGGGGGCATGGGGGGCATGGGGGGCTGCTGAGTGGGCTGGGGGTTATAAGGATTCTGATTGTTCATAATATACATTCCTTTCAAAAATGTCATTCTCCGAAAATCGGGATAATGTACAATACAAATATAGCATATTACTGTGTTAAAGTCAAGGCAATAATTGCCTTAAACAGCGAAAATATACAAAAAATCACACCGATGCTGACAGCGGATGAGTATCAGTGACGGGGCTGTACCGCTTTTTCGGCAGATGCTATGGGGGAGAAGGAAAGCACATCGTTCATCAGGGAGCGGACGTTTTCTTTTTTGAGAAGCCGTATGGAAATATGGGGGCGTCCCGATGCGCTGAGCATTGCCCGTCCGGGGTAGCGCCCGATGATATCCGCGACCGCCTCGCTTTTGAGCTGACGGACATAGAACAGAAGGTGCTCCGGCTGCTGCTTGATCTCGTATATGCCAAGACGCTCGGCCTTGCTGCGGAGAAGCGCGATGTTGATAAGCCCGTTGACGGCCTCGGGCACGTCTCCGAACCGGTCTATCAGCTCGTCTACTACGTCGGAGGCGTCCTCTTCTGTGCGTATGTCCGCAATGCGGCGGTACACCTCAAGACGGCGGCTTACGTTCTCGATGTAGGATTCCGGAATATGAGCCTCCTCCTGAATGTCGATAAGGCAGTCGATGTCGGTGCTTGCGGGAGTCTCGCCCTTTGCGGCGCTCACCGCCTCTCCAAGGAGCTTCATATACATATCGTATCCCACGTCTGCCATCTGTCCGTGCTGCTTCGCTCCCAGCAGACTGCCTGCACCCCTGAGCTCCAGGTCACGCATTGCTATCTTGAAGCCCGAACCGAATTCGGTGAATTCCTTTATGGCGTCAAGCCGCTTCTGGGATATCTCGGAAAGGGCCTTGTCCCGCCGGAAGGTCAGGTAGGCGTAGGCACGGCGTGAGGAACGTCCCACTCTGCCCCTGAGCTGATGGAGCTGTGAAAGTCCCATTCTGTCGGCGTTTTCGATGATGAGGGTGTTGGCGTTGGGAATGTCCACTCCGGTCTCGATTATGGTGGTGCTGATGAGCACGTTTATCTCCTGCTCCAGCATCTGCCGCCATACCTCCGAAAGCTGGGCTTCGGTCATCTTTCCGTGTCCGAAGGCCACCTTTGCTTCCGGTATCCTTTCGTGAATGGACATGGCCTTGTGCTCTATGCCGTCAACGGAGTTGTAGAGATAGAACACCTGACCGCCCCTTCGCAGCTCACGGCGGATGGCCTCGTTGATCACCGCGTCGTCATACTCCAGCACATAGGTCTGTACCGGATGTCTGTCCTGGGGCGCTTCCTCAATGGATGACATATCCCTGATCCCCGACATTGCCATGTTCAGCGTGCGGGGGATGGGGGTTGCCGAAAGGGTCAGCACGTCTACATTCTGACATAGCTCCTTCAGCCTTTCCTTCTGGGCAACTCCGAAGCGCTGTTCCTCGTCGATTATCACAAGACCCAGGTCACGGAAGCTCACGTCCTTTGAAACAAGCCGGTGGGTGCCTATTATCATGTCGATGTCGCCCCGCTTGAGCTTCTGTATTATCTCCTCCTGCTGAGCCGGAGTGCGGAAGCGTGAAAGCAGCTCTACCTGTATGGGGAAGCCCTCGAACCGCCTCAGAACTGTCTGATAGTGCTGCCATGCAAGGATTGTCGTAGGCACCATCAGAGCGCACTGCTTTGAGTCGGTCACGCATTTGAAGGCCGCTCTCAGGGCGACCTCGGTCTTTCCGAAGCCCACGTCTCCGCAAAGCAGTCTGTCCATAGGCGCGCTGCGCTCCATGTCCGCTTTTATCTCGGTTATGCAGCGCTTCTGGTCGTCGGTCTCTTCAAATTCGAACCGGGCTTCAAAATCCCTCTGCCATTCCCCGTCGGGAGGGAAGGAATGTCCCGGGGCCTTCATCCGCTGGGCGTAAAGACGTATAAGCTGGTCCGCGATGTCCTTTACCGCGCCTCTCACACGGTTCTTTGCCCTCTGCCACTCCGACCCCCCCAGCTTGTTCAGCCGGACGGTGCTGTCCTCCCGGGGCCCGATGTATTTCGCCACAAGATCAAGCTGTGTTACGGGAACGTAGAGAATGTCCCCTTTTGCATAGCGTATCTTGATAAAGTCCTTGATTATATTGTCAAGCTCCAGCTTGTGTATGCCCTCAAACTGTCCCACCCCGTGGACGCTGTGGACAACGTAGTCGCCTATGGATAATTCCGCAAGACTGAATATGGCCTTGCTTTTTGTGCGCTTGTGCTTCCGGGGCTTTGCGCTTTCGACCACGTGAACATGGGTCAGCAGACTGAAGCCCGCCTGGGGGTATTCAAAGCCCCCGGAAAGACTTCCGTATGAAACATAAAGTCCCGGTTCCTTTATCTCCTTCTCCGGCGGCAGGGGCACGGCGGGATATCCCCGCTCCTTAAGGTCACGGCAAAGGGTATCGCAGGCCTTTTCGGTGCCGGCGAGCACAACACAGGTCCTGTCGTTTGACGTAAGGGAGTCGATGTCCTCGCACAGCACGCTCACAGAGCCGCTCCAGGGGGAAAGCTGACGGGCAGTGAGGTTTAGCAGTGTTTTCAGGGGCAGCTCACAGGTGCCCCGGGTGTAGTTTTCGCAGAATATCACGGGCTGACGGGATACCGAACGCCACAGCTCGGCGGCGTCGGAGGAGAAGCAGTCAAGTCCCTTGCACAGTATGCCTTCCCTGAGGTAGTCCTTTATGTCCTCGTTCCACTGCCATGCGCTGCTTTTGAGTCTTTCTTTCACCTTTGCCTGCTCCGATATGAAAACAAGATCATCCGGCAGCAGGTGGTCAAAGATATCCGCCGGCTTTTCGTATATCAGACTGTAGAATTTGTCCGCCGAGCCCAGTCTTCCGCTGCTGCGGAGCTGAGCTGCCTCGCGGTAGAGTATCTGTCGGGCGTCTGCTGCGGCCTTTCCTCTGAGGGCTGCGGCCTTTTTTTCTATCCTGTCGGCGAGGCTTTCGATGTCGGGGATGAGCAGCTCTCCCGAGGGCGTTATGACAAACTCCCTGAGTCTTTCGGTGCGGCGCTGTGTCAGCGGGTCAAAGGAGGATACGGTGTCTATCTCGTCTCCCCAGAATTCAACACGGCAGGGCAGGTCTGAGGAGGGCATGAAAAAGTCAAGTATACCGCCCCTGACGGCAAACTGTCCCGTTCCGTCCACCTGTTCCACCCTTGTATATCCGCCGTTGGTCAGGGAGGATACCATCTGCTGCATAGAGATGCTGTCGCCTTCCTTTATGGTGACGGAGGCGCTTTTCAGAGTTTCCTTCGGTATGGTGTACTGAACTGCGGAGTCCGAGCAGCATATCAGAACGCTGCTCCCGCCGGACATGAAGGAATACAGGGCGCCGATGCGCTGGTGTTCAAATTCCCTTGAGACCCCCTCTACCTCGCGGAAGGTGAAGTCCCGGGCAGGGTAGAATACGGCCTTTGTACCCATGGAGTTCAGGTCGTCCAGAAGCCTGTTGGCCTCGGTCTCGCTGCCGGTGATGACAAGGGCTCTTTTGCGGGTCCTTTTACAAAGGGTGTGTATGAGATGGGCCTTGTGTACTCCGCCCAGTCCCGTTGCCATTGCGGGCAGCCGTCCGGAAGAGACGGCGGAGAAAAGCTGTTTGTATTCGGCGATACCGCCAAGAATATTGTCAAGAAATTTCATTGTGACCTCATCCGTTGTAAAGATTCATTGCCTTGTCGGTCTGACCGGCGACTATGAGAGCGGCAGCCTCACAGGCCTTGTCGGCGGCCTCCGCAATGAGCTTCTGTTCGCTCTGTGTGAACTGTGAAAGCACCCAGTCGGCAAGGTCCCACTGGGGAGGCTTGCTTCCCACGCCGATCTTTATGCGGGGGAACTGATCGCTGCCGGAAAGATAGATAATGTTCTTCATTCCGTTATGGCCGCCGTCGCTTCCCTTGCGGCGGATACGCAGCTTGCCGGTGTCAAGGGATATGTCGTCCATGATTATTATGGTCTTTTCCGGAGGTATCTTGAAGAAGGACATGGCCTCCGTAACGGCCTGGCCGCTCAGGTTCATGTATGTTGAGGGCTTCATGAGCAGGACCTTTTTGCCGCTTATGGTGGCGGTGGCGCAAAGGGACTTGTATTTTATCCTGTCCACCCTTATGTCAAGTCTGTCGGCAAGGCGGTCAAGGGTGATAAAGCCTGCATTGTGTCTAGTGTTTTCGTATTTGCGGTCCGGATTTCCAAGACCGGCAATGATGTATTCCGCCGCTCCCAGCGGCTCTTTTTTTCTGAAAAACATGGTCATTTCTCCTTGTAAAGATGTATGCGCACCCTATGGCGGTGCCTTTTCCGATTAAAAGTGTCAGCCTTTAATCGGAAAACAGTATCAGAAGCGGAGAAGGGAATCGGCGCAGATGGAATAAACCATGAATCCGCACAGGGCATAGGCTGCAATAAGGCAGCACAGTATCACGCCGGATACCCGGGGCAGCTTTTTTTTGCTGCCGAAAAGCGAGCTTATCAGGAAGCCCAGGGACAGGGCGCCCACAACTATGACCGGAACGCCGTAGCGCACGTTCATGGTGCAGACCTGAGGGAAGTCAAAGCAGAAATAGTAGTACATTCCCAGGATCGTAAAATACAGGGTGAATATCATACCCTTCTGTATCCCGTCCATGGTCTTTGTCCTTTTGATAAGCATATATATCATTGCGCCGAAGGCGATGAGTCCCAGCAGCACTGCCGAAAAGAACAGGGCGTGGCTGAAGCCTTCAATACGCTCAAAACGCCTGACTGCGATACCTTCGTCAAAGCAGGAGGTCTTGAAAAAGGCCACAAGGGGGTTGTATTCGTTGTATTCCCCGTCATAATTGGTGAACCGGGGAGCCACGTCGCGGTACTGGAAGAATCCGAAGTCGAACAGTCTGTTTACAATTGAGACATCCCCCACATACTGACCCGATCTTTCGGAAAGCCTCTGCACGAACGTAAAGGGCACGTTCCAGCGTAAAAAGTTCCTTACCGACCAGAAAAGTCCTATCGGCGCGCACACGCATATAAACGCCGAAAACTGCACTATGTATTTTTTGAAGTTTTTTATGTCGATGAAGAACACGCACACAAAAACCAGGGCGATGGCAGGCGCCACCATCCAGGCGGAGAGCTTTGTGAACATTCCAAGGCCGACGCACAGGGCGATGCAGAGTATGCGTCCCATGCTGCGGCTTTTGTACCAGTAAAGGGTGTTCAGCACCGCGCCCAGCATAAATGTAATGCTCAGAATGTCGTTGTTTATGCTGCCGGACATGAAGTAAAATGTGGGACAGAAGGCGATGACTGCCGTTGCCGAAACGAGACCCGCGCCCCGCAGCCCCAGCCTGCGGAAGATCTTGTAGGACAGTATAAGACAGACGGTGGAATAAAACAGGGTGAGTATCTGAATGTTTTCGTGGGCGTCCTCGTAGCTTATGCCCACAAGGGTCTGCAGCCTCATCCATATTGCCGCAATGATATGGTGCAGGGGGGGATGATAGAACTGGTCAACGGTCCGCACGTCAAAGTCCGGCAGATGACCGTAGGAATAGAGATACTCTATGTATCCCGTGTGGCCGGCCTCCGCTCCCAGATAATAAACGTCGTGCTGTATCATTCCGGCGGTCATCATCAGTATGTAGGAAAGCCGCATCACGAATCCCGCTGCGAATATCAGGATTATGATGTTTTTTGCGGTCAGCTTTCCGGCGGCCAGCAGAAAGAAAAATATGCCGGCGCAGAGGGCAAGTCCTCCGTGCATCACAACAACGGAGTAGCTGCCCTTAAGGAACACTCCGTAACCGAAAAGCACCGCCGAGCATACCCCCGCGGCGGCTATGGTTCCGGCATACCGGAGCTTTTTTTCTGCGGGAAAAAGACCTGCGGAGCATACGGCTGCACCGATGCCCAGCAGGAGAATAAACAGAGAGATACATCCGGCCTTTACGAAAGTGATGCTGCCGGTAGTCATCAGCATACACAAAGCGCACAGCATTGCGCAGGCCAGAATGGGATGACGATATACCGCTCCGAAAAACGCCCTTGCAGGGTTGGACCTGCGGACTGCGGAGTCAGGCTTTTGGTTGGTCTGATTCATTGCTATCTTCCTTTTACAGACGTAACGGAAATACCCCTCCGTCCCATTGCCTGTAAAACAGGTACGGGACGGCAGCGGGAAGGCGTCAGCCTTCTTTTCCCTTTGTCTCGTGGTATTCCTTTTCGGTATTGACGTTCCAGATATCGTGCTTGTTGGTGTCGCCCTTCTTTATTGCCCGGGCGGCGCGGATGGCGGTAAGCATGGAGTGGTCCATGTTGTTATAGCGATGCTGGCCGTTCCGTCCTACGCAGTAAAGATTTTTATATCCGTCAAGGAATTCAATAAGGGTATCCATCTGCGCGTAGGTGTCAAAATAGGCGGGATATGCTTTTTTGATGCGCTCACGGTGGCTGTCAAGCACCTCGTCGGCCCTTATGACCCCCATGCTTTCAAGCTCTCTCTTTGCCAGAGCGATGCACTCCTCATCCGAAAGACTCCAGAATTCGTCGCCCTCGCTGCAGAAGTATTCAAGACCTATCCAGACGGTGTTTTCTGGGTCCTTTACCATATAGGGGGACCAGTTGTTGAATATCTGGATGCGTCCCAGCTTAACGTTTGTTTCCTGAACATATATCCAGCAGTCAGGAACGATGTTTCCCAGGGTCTTTATCTTTGTTTTGTTCTCAAGGTCCAGCTTTTTGACCAGCAGACCCACTGTGACAAAATCACGGTAGGGAAGACCCTTTGCGATATCAAGTATCTCTTTTGAGGGAGCCTTTCCTGTCATGCCCTCTACAAGATCCTTTACAGGCATTGATGAGATGAAGATATCGCCGTTTATGGTCTGCTCGCCGTTTTCGGTCTCGCACACTACAGCGGTTATCCTGCCTTCCTCACAAAGGATGTTCTTTACCCGACAGCCCTTTATCAGCCTTGCTCCCCGTTCACAGGCTCTTTCCGCCGCCAGCTCCCAGAGCTGTCCGGGACCGTACTTGGGGTACCAGAACTGTTCTATCAGTGATGTCTCGACCTTTTTTGCCTTTTTGCCGCTCTTCTTTTTCTTTTTTGTCCCGAAGAGCTTTGAGAACATATCCTTTATTACCGCGCGGATGGAAAGCCCCTTTACACGCTGGGAGCCCCAGTCGGCGGATATGTCCCGGGGATGACGTCCCCAGAGCTTTTCGGTATAGCCCTCAAAGAACATACTGTAGAGCTTTTTGCCGAAGCGGTTTATGTAGAAGTTTTCAAGAGAGGTCTCTTTCTTTTTGAACATGGCGGCCTTCATGTAGCTGAAGCCTGCGGCTGTGGTGGTGAGGAATCCCATGTTCTTTATGGTGGAAGCCGACATGGTGACGGGATAGTCAAAAAAGTGCTTTTTGTAGTAGATACGGGACACACGGTCACGAACCAGCATCACCACGTCCTCTTTTTCGGGGTCAGGACCGCCTTTTTTGAGGGGCTTTTTACGGTGCAGCAGCTTGTCGTCAAAGGAGTCGCTGCCCTGTATCGGCATAAGCTCCTTCCACCAGTTCATTATCTCATCGTTTTTTGAAAAGAAACGGTGTCCGCCGATGTCCATACGGTTGCCGTGATACCGGACGGTCTGTGATATTCCGCCGATAGCCTGTGTTTCCTCCAGTATCACGACCTCGAATTTGCCGGGACTGTCCTTGAGCAGTTCATTGGCTGCGGTCAGACCTGCGGGGCCTGCGCCTATTATTACGATCTTTTTCATAATTGTCCTCCGGGATATGTCATTCTGCGGCCGAAGCCGGACAGATGTGTTCAGGCACGAAAAGAACCGCACGGATGCTGTGCGGTGAAGGTTTTATTCTGGGTCCGGACTGTCGCTCTCGCTGCTTTCCGGGGGCTGTTCGTCTTTTTCCTCACACTTGCGGTAGAGGATGAATTTGCGGGCAAAGAAGTTCCACATATATACTATCACCACGGCAAGAGCCTTGCCGACGATATAATACTTGTCCTGGGGTATCAGCTCTCCGAAGATGCGCCAGGATACAAATAATCCCTGACCGAACATTCCCTCCATTGCAAAGGGGTCAATGATGAGCTGTGTAAGCCCCAGTCCGATTATGCCTATGACGGCAAAGCCGATAAAGTCGGTTATCCTGTTTCTGACCTTTGCCTTTGCAAAGACCCAGAAGGTGGAAATGATATAGTTTGCCGCAAGACCTACAATAAACCCGAAAACGGCGGCAACCCCCTCCGGCACATGGACCAGCTCACGAAACAGTATCATTACCAGCATATCCACAATGGTGGCAATACCGCCTACAAACAGGCTCCTGAAAAACTGGATGCCGGTGTGGCTGGTATCCCCGAAAAATAGTCCTTTTATCTTCATTGTATATCTCCTTCATTGCTGTCCGGACGGAGCAGACAATAATACATCATCTATTTTAATGCACCCGGTGTCAAATGTCAACGTCAGTGTAAAATAATTCTGTGAGAACGGAAACGCTCCCTTTGCTCGTTTGATGAATAGTGAATAATATTCTCTAACAATCAAATCCACAATAAACAGGCACGTCAAAGCATGGACAGCACAGGTAATATGATGATCATAAGAAAACAGCCGGAAAGCGGCGCTATATGCGGCGCGGCGGCGGAGGTTGGCGGTATATGACGTGCCGTCCGCCGCGGGAGTAAAAGTGTCCCATCCGAGCCCAGAGCGCAGCGTCAGCGTAGCGACAGCGCGAATCGGGAGCGCAGACTCTGCGCCGGCGAGCCGCCGGTGGTGACTTCGCGCCCCGGTTCAATGGCATCCGTCAGTTTTGTGCCGCGGTTACAGCTTTTATCGGGTCGGGACACGGAAGTGTTGTATGAACATCTTTATTCTCATTCTGAAGAAAGGCAAGACGTGAAATAAAACAGCCAAAGTGAACCTTTATGGTTCACGACGCGGGCGGGAGCGCATGCTCTGCGCAATGTCAACGAAAAAGATGGACATTGCTTTCGCTATGATGTATATTTATATCAGGTATCAGAAATATCCTGATGAAAGGCGGTATATAACTATGAAAAACGAAATAATGATCGGCACATGGGCCTGGGGAACAGGCATGAACGGGGCGTCAATGGTATTCGGAAAGAAAAACGACCCGTCAGTACTGAAGCAGTCCTTCAATAAAGCGGTGGAGCTGGGGTTCCGTGACTGGGATACCGCGGCGGTGTACGGCATGGGGACCTGCGAGACTCTTCTCGGCGGGCTGATAAAGGACCGCAGTGATATATTTATCTCCACCAAATTCATGCCCGGAAAGAAATATAAGCGGGGCGCTCTGAAAAAATCCCTTGATGAGAGTCTGTCCCGGCTGGGACGGGATACGGCGGATCTGTTCTGGATCCATGTTCCCAATAATCTTGCTCTGAACCTGAGCGAGCTGATACCCTGTGTGAGAGCCGGAAAGGTAAAGTCTATAGGGATATCAAATGTTTCTCTGGAGGACATTAAAAAAGCGGAAAGAGTGCTTGCGGATAACGGGCTGAAGCTTGGAGCGGTACAGAATCATTTCAGCCTTCTGCGGAACGACCAGCAGGATATCATCGACTACTGCCGCGGCAGGGGAATAAAGTATTACGCATATATGGTGCTGGAGCAGGGAGCCCTTTCGGGACACTACAGTGCCGCACATCATTTCCCTGCGCTTTCCATGAGGAATTTTTCTTTCCCAAAAAAGAAGTTCGTAAGGATCGAGGGTCTGCTTCTTAAGATGAAGGAGCTGGCGGAGAAATACCATATCGACCCGTCACAGATACCCATACTCTGGGTCATCGCAAAGGGCGCGGTTCCCATTGTGGGCATTACAAAACCCTCCCATGCCGAAAAGCTTTCCGCATCACTGGATATCATGCTGACACCGGAAGAAACGGCCATGCTGGAAAAAGAAGCCGCCGCCACGGGGATACGTCAGCAGGGCGCATGGGAGCCCCAGTGATATGTTATTTGTAGGACAGGGGAGAACCGTTGTTTTCCTGTCTGACTGAATAAGCTGAACGATAAAGAAGGTGCAGGATGTGCAGAATAAAACACTTAAAAACATTATAATGCGCATTGCCGTCCCGATCACGGCGGTGATGTGCGTTTTTGGCGCCGGAGTGACCGGAGGGATCATGCCGGAGGCTTTCGGTACCGCAGTATATGCCGCAGAATATGAGGACGGATTTGAATATGAGATCGCCGGAAACGGCAGTGTGACCGTTACAAAATATCTCGGCTCCGGCGGTAAGGTGGAAATACCATCTGTTCTCGGAGGGAAAAGGGTCACCGCCATCGGGGAGAAGGCCTTCTATAGCTGTGAAGGTCTTACGGATATTGTCATTCCCGACACAGTTACGACTGTGGGGGATTACGCATTCTGGTACTGCACGTCCCTGACGGCAGCTGATATTCCCGCTTCGGTAAAGAATATAGGCTATTACGCCTTTTTTAACTGCCGTAAGCTGGGCAAACTTACCCTTCATGAAGGACTGGAGAGTATCGGCGGCTGGGCTTTTTCGGGATGCTCGGCGCTCAAGGATATAAAGCTGCCGGAAAGCGCTGCCGTTCTCGGGACCGGAGCCTTTGACAACACCTCGTGGTACGGCAGTCAGCCTGCAGGAGACGTATATATCGGAAAAATATACTACAGACTTAAGGATTCTCCATTGGGAGGCGATATTACCGTTAAGGACGGAACAAAGGCGGTGGCCGACGGCGCGTTTTCAAACTGCGCTGAGGTGACGGGAGTTGAGCTTCCCAAGGGTATCACAAGAATTGGTAACAGTACTTTTTTCGGCGTTCGTGAGATGAAGAGCATAACCCTGCCGGAGGGTATAACCGTCATCGGCGCAAAGGCCTTTTGTCAGTGCGCCGGACTTGAAAAGCTGGTGCTTCCGGATGGTGTTGCGGACATTCAGGACGGCGCCCTCTCATACTGCGACAATTTTAAAGAGCTTACCATGACCCGCAGCGTAAAGCGAATAGGCAGCGGCGTGTTTGAAAAGACTCTCCTGCTTGACGTCCTGTATTTTGTGGGTACGGAGGATGACTTCAATAAGATAGAAATGGACGCCTCTACCCGTTCTCTCCTCAGGACCATCATAAGATATATCTCCCCGGATGACTACAGACCCGGTGAGGTCCCGGAGATAAGCTCCGTATCCGACCGCCCCGGCGGTTCCCTTGTGCCGGGTATCAGCGACTTTGACCTTATGGTGATGATAGCCGTGGGCGGAGGCGCGGTGGTGCTGCTGATAATCGTCATAAGGATAATTATTGCGGTCCGCCGCAAAAAACAACCCAAACCCCGCAAGTCAAATCCGGAGCCTCAGATGCCGAAATGGAGGGGCACTGCTCCCGACTCAGAGGACAAACAGGACGCTCCGGAAAAAGACGAGGATTCCGGCAAATTATAAATGCAAAACAGAAGCAGGTATGACGCTGTATGTGTCATACCTGCTTTTGCTTGGGTGATATGAGGAATAGAAATGTTTTGGAAACATCTTTACAGTGTTCTGCTTTGTGCCTGTCATACTAAACTCCCATTTAAATCTGACATGTTCTGCTTTTAACAGCGCGTTGGCGCGTCGGAGTTTATATGAGACGTTATCTGTGTGTACGCACGGATGGGCGCCGCCCGAGGCTGCGCCTTTTCCGATCAAAAGTGTCAGCTTTAATCGGAAAACAGTATCAGTCCGCAAACAGGGGAGTGGAGAGGTAGCGGTCGCCGGTATCGGGCAGCAGAGCCACGATCAGCTTGCCCTTGTTTTCGGGACGCTGAGCCAGGACGGTGGCCGCATGAAGGGCTGCGCCCGAGG
The DNA here is from genome assembly GCA_045221075.1 of Acutalibacteraceae bacterium. Classification (GTDB taxonomy): domain Bacteria; phylum Bacillota; class Clostridia; order Oscillospirales; family Acutalibacteraceae; genus UBA1213. Next base: position 23,961 of record JBGUWL010000123.1, on the reverse strand, counting down.
AGATACCTACCAGGAAGCCTTCCTTGCGGGCAATCTCTTTTCCTGCGGCAAAGGCCTCTTCGTTTTCCACGGTGATGATCTCATCATAGATGCCGGTGTCAAGGGTGTCCGGAACGAAGCCTGCGCCGATGCCCTGTATCTTGTGGGGACCGGGGGTACCCTTTGAAAGCACGGGTGAGGTTGCCGGCTCCACTGCAACGACCTTCACGTCGGGATTCTGTGACTTGAGGTATTTTCCTACGCCTGTCAGTGTGCCGCCTGTGCCGACGCCTGCAACAAAGATGTCCACCTTGCCGTCGGTGTCGTTCCAGATCTCGGGACCTGTGGTGCGGATGTGAGCCTCGGGATTTGCAGGGTTAACGAACTGACCGGGAATAAAGCTGTTGGGTATCTCGGCTGCCAGCTCGTTTGCCTTTTTGATGGCTCCGGTCATGCCCTTTGTTCCGTCGGTCAGAACCAGCTCTGCACCGTAGGCCTTAAGGAGATTGCGGCGCTCAACGCTCATGGTCTCGGGCATGGTAAGGATTATGCGGTAGCCTCTTGCCGCAGCCACAGCCGCAAGGCCAATGCCGGTGTTACCGCTGGTGGGCTCGATGATGACCGAACCGGCGGTCAGCTTGCCTGTAGCCTCGGCATCGTCGATCATCGCTTTTGCGATCCTGTCCTTGACGCTGCCGGCGGGGTTGAAGTATTCGAGTTTTGCCGCGATGGTGGCTTCAAGATTCTTTTCTTTTTCGTAGTTTTTCAGTTCAAGAAGGGGTGTGCCTCCGATAAGGTCTGTGATCTTTTCATAAATTTTCATAATGATTCTCTCCGTTTCTGTTTTTGCAGTGCCGATGGTGTCCGTCTGACTTTGCGGCGCTGCCTTTGATTATAATGTATTGTTATGCGGGTGCCGGGGCGTTTATCCGGTTTTGTGCCTTGGGGTCAACATCGTTCCCCGGTGGGATATGGTGTCATGCTTTTCAGCCTCCAATTTAAACTTAGTAAACCTACCAAAATCATAGGCTTATTATAGCACGGCTTTTTGCTCCTGTCAAGCCCGAAATTAAAAAATTTTTTATTCTGGAAATACCGTCCTTGTATTCTGTAGAATTGACATACGCGGTGTTGCTTTTTCGGGGACATTTTGCTAAAATGAAACCAAATAAATGTGAAAAGAGGTATCTTCATGACCGAGGTTGAAATCATCGCAAGAGCACAGATGTATCTTGAAAAGCTTGCAAAGGGCATTGACCCGCTGACAGGTGAAGAAGTCAGTGAAAGCGATATTATCAATAATGTAAGGATATCAAGATGTCTTTCTTACGTTTCGGATATTCTGAAAAAAATAACAGAGACCGGCAGCTTTGAGGTCATAAAGAATGATTTTTCACTGACGCCCGAGCAGCGCCGGCGGTTTGAATACTCACAGTATCCTCTGTCTGTTTCGGAGATCACCGAACGGCTCAACGGTCTGATAAATCCTGTTCAGACTTCAACTCTGAAAATGGGAGTTATCTCGGACTGGATGACGCATATAGGAATGCTGACCGAGGTCATTATTAACAGCAAAAAGAGAAAACGTGTAACGGCTGCGGGACGGGATATCGGTATTTTTTCGGAAAAGAAGGTAAACCAGCGGGGAGTCACCTATGAAGCTATCCTTTACGACACCAACGCCCAGCATTTTATCATAGACAATATTGACGCAATTATTGAATTCAATACAGGGAAACTCTAAAAACCTCCTTCACGGTCATTTTGCTGTAAATTTTTCCGCATACTGCGTTGTCAAGCCTTTTAATACACCAAGTATTAATGCGGCTTTCCGCCTTGCCTGCGAAAAAATTACGGACGCAAACTGCCTCGTGTCCCGGTTTTTAGAGAATCCCTAAAGAAATATCAAAGAAGCATAACCCGGAAAAACCGGCGCATGAATAAAGCACGGAAATCGTTTTCGAAACCCACGCATGACAGACTGTAAATATCTCATAGTTTATATACAAGGATAAAGTCAGCGGTTTTAGGAAAGGGGTATGGGGAACAACCCTTTTTCCGCCGGAAAAGGGTTTTCCCCATGAAACCGCGCCGGCTTGATTGACATTTCATCATATCCGATATTATAATAGACTTCGGAATAACAGGCTTCGGAAAGGAATGGTGCAAATGTTTGCAATTGACTGTCACGACCATATATATCATCCCCGGCTTGCGTCAAGGGCAGTAAAGGGCGTGGGACAATTCTATGATGTTCCCATGCAGTGCGGAGGGACCACAGATGAGCTTGTCAGGATAGCCCAAAACAGCCCCATAAAAAGATTCGTGGTAAACTCCGTCGCCATGAACGCAAAGTCCGTCAGGAAGCTGAACGACTTTGTGGCTTCCCAGTGCGCCGGACACGAGGAATTTGTTGGACTGGGGACCCTTCATCCCGATCTTGAACCTGAAGAAGTGAAGGAAGAGATAGAATATATTATTTCACTGGGGCTCAAGGGAATAAAGCTCCACCCCGACACCCAGCAGTTCAATGCCGACGATGACAGGGCAATGGTCCTGTATGAAGCCATAGAGGGCAGACTGCCCCTGCTTATCCATGCGGGGGATCACAGATATGATACCTCCCACCCGAGAAGGATAGCAAGGATCGCAGAGAGCTTTCCCGACCTGACCATGGTCGCGGCGCACTTCGGGGGATGGTCCATCTTTGAAGAAGCCGTACCCTATATGACAAAGCTGAGCTGCTATATGGACATATCCAGCGTCATGCCCTTTATGGATGACAAACGGGTGGTGGAGCTGATACGGCTGTACGGCGCCGACAGACTGATGTTCGGTTCGGATTTCCCCATGTGGGACCCTGTGAAGGAGTACGAACACTTCATGTCACTTCCGCTGACAGACGAGGAAAGAGAAAAGATCCTGTGGAAGAACGCCGCCGCGGTTTTTGATGTTCCCGTTGAGGGTCTTGTGTGAGCTGTCCTTTGAGCTGTCCTTATAGAAAAAATACACCCCTGCACTGTCTGATGTGCAGGGGCGTTTGTGTTATTATACGGAACAAAACCATCAGGGTCTTTCAGGGACCGTGTTACTCTGACCCGAAGGGAAGCGCTGTATTTGTTATGAAAGTGAGCTGACTGCGGAGAGAAGCTCCTGGACCTTGTCGGTGTTTTCCCAAGCAACGCCAAGATCCTCGCGTCCCATGTGTCCGTAGGCGGAAAGTTCGCTGTAGATGGGACGGTCAAGCTGCAGGTCACGGATTATTGCCGCGGGACGCAGGTCGAATACACTGTTTACGGCCTTCCGGAGGATATCCTCGGATACGGTGCCAGTTCCGAAGGTCTCAACCATGACAGAAACGGGAGTTGCAACTCCGATGGCGTAAGAAAGCTGGATCTCGCACTTTTTCGCAAGTTTAGCGGCAACGATGTTCTTTGCGACATAGCGGGCTGCGTATGCGGCGCTGCGGTCCACCTTTGTGGGATCCTTGCCGGAGAAGGCTCCGCCGCCGTGACGGGAGTAGCCGCCGTAGGTGTCAACGATTATCTTGCGTCCGGTGAGTCCGCTGTCGCCGGCGGGTCCGCCGATAACAAAACGGCCTGTGGGGTTGACAAGTATCCTTGTGTTTTCGTCCATCAGCTCCTCGGGGATGATGGGCTTTATTACATGAGCCGTAAGGTCCTTGCGGATGTCATCTATGGAAACATTGTCGTCATGCTGGGTGGAGATAAGTATGGTGTCGATGCGGACGGGACGGTCGTTCTCGTCGTATTCCACAGTTACCTGGGTCTTGCCGTCGGGACGGAGATATGTGATGGTGCCGTTCTTGCGGACCTTTGCAAGGCGCTTTGCCAGCTTATGGGCAAGGGAGATAGGCAGGGGCATAAGCTCGGGTGTCTCGTCGCAGGCAAAACCGAACATGATACCCTGGTCGCCTGCGCCGATGCGGTCAAGAGCGTCTGCGTTGTCGTCACGGTATTCAAAGGACTCGTTGACACCCATGGATATATCCGGTGACTGGGAATGAACGGAGGAAATGACCGCGCATGAGTTGCCGTCAAAGCACACCTCGGGTCTGTCGTAGCCGATGGATGTGATGACCTTGCGGGCGATCTTGTCAAAATCCACGGTGGCAACGGAGGTGATCTCTCCCATGATATGGATAAGTCCGGTTGCCGCGGTCACTTCACAGGCAACATGGGCGTTGGGGTCAAGGCGGATAAGCTCGTCGAGGATCGCATCGGATATGCGGTCGCACATTTTGTCGGGATGTCCCTCGGTAACGGATTCGGATGTAAAGAGATGATTTGCCATTTTAGTCTTTCCTTTCGCATATCGTGTTATGTTCATTCAGTGAGCTGATGCCGGCAGAGAGCAGGACAAAAAAACCGCCCGGCAGGACCGGACGGAAAAAGCATCACTCATCTTTCGGTCATACCGCAGGATTTGGCACCTTACCGCACGGCGGCAGGTTGTCGGACGTCACAGGGCCTGTTCCCTCAGTCACTCCGGATAAGTTTTTTTTAAATTTCAAGCATGATTATATCATCGGAAAAGCCCTGTGTCAATGAAAAAAAGAGGTTTTTGCAAGTTTATGTCATTTACATAAAAATTCTGTCGATTCCGGCAAGTTTCGGTTATAGTTGATGGTCCGCTGCAGCCCCGTTCACGGGACGGATATTCCTGTTTGTATCTGCGGGGACACAAAGGTCCCGTGTGAGCCCTGATTAAGTGAGCGGCAATAAAGTATCCGGCTAAAGCTGACATCTTGATAAAATAAAGGATTTTTGTTGATTTACAAAAAGTAATGTGTTATAATGGATGGGTATTCTTAAAAAATGACATGAGGTGACATTCAATGGGCTTGAAAACATGGTTCAACGGCAGGAACAGCCGTAAGGAACTTAAAAAAATACAGCCGCTGGTCGATAAGGTCCTTGAGCTTGAAGAAAAATACCAGAAATTCTCCGATGAAGAGCTGAGAGGCGAGACCGACCGTTTCAGAGAAAGATTCAGCGAAGACATGACAAGAGACCAGAAGGATCAGATCCTTGACGAGATCCTGCCCGAGGCCTTTGCCGTGTGCCGTGAGGCGTCATGGCGTGTGCTGGGAATGAAGCACTTCCCCGTACAGGTCATCGGCGGCATCATCCTTCACAAGGGACGCATCAGTGAGATGAAGACCGGTGAAGGCAAGACCCTTGTGGCTACCCTTCCTGCATACCTTAACGCACTGGCAGGGGACGGCGTTCACGTCGTTACCGTCAACGAATACCTGGCAAGACGTGACGCAGAGTGGATGGGCAAGATCTACCGCTTCCTTGGTCTGACAGTGGGCATCATCCAGCACGACTGCACCAACGATCAGCGTAAGGAAGCATACAACGCCGACATCACCTACGCCACCAACAACGAGCTGGGCTTTGACTATCTCCGTGACAACATGGTGGTCTATAAAGAAAACAAGGTACAGCGCGGCCATTCCTTTGCCATTGTGGACGAGGTGGACTCCATCCTTATCGACGAGGCAAGAACCCCCCTTATCATTTCCGGTCAGGGCGACAAGTCCACCGACCTTTACGTCAGAGCGGACGACCTTGCAAAGACCATGAAATACAAAAAGATCACCGAGTCCGACAACAAGGTGGACAACGATGAGGAATATATCGAGCAGGGTATCGACTATATCGTTGACGAAAAGGCAAAGACCGCTACCCTTACTCCCGTGGGCGTAAAGAAGGCCGAAGCATTCTTCGGCATCGAAAACCTTTCCGATCCGGAGAACATGACCGTTTCCCACCATATCAACCAGGCTATCAAAGCCCGGGGCGTAATGAGAAGGGATATCGAGTATGTTGTCAACGAGAAGGGCGAGGTAATCATCGTTGACGAGTTCACCGGCCGTCTGATGTACGGCAGACGCTACAACGAGGGTCTGCACCAGGCCATCGAAGCAAAGGAAGGCGTGAGCGTTCAGCGTGAGAGCAAGACCCTTGCTACCATTACCTTCCAGAACTTCTTCCGTCTCTACAAGAAGCTTTCCGGTATGACCGGTACGGCCATGACCGAAGAGACAGAGTTTTCCGAGATATATCATCTTGACGTTATCGAGATACCCACAAACAAGCCTATCCAGCGTGTGGACCTGCCGGACGCCATCTTCAAGACCGAGCACGGCAAGTATATCGCACTTATCAACGACATAATCGAGGCCAACAAGAACGGTCAGCCCGTACTGGTAGGTACCGTTTCCATCGACAAGTCGGAAGAGCTGAGCAATATGCTCCGCAAGAAGGGCATCAAGCACAACGTACTCAACGCAAAGCTCCATGCAAAGGAAGCAGAGATAGTTGCCCAGGCAGGTAAGCTTGGAGCAGTTACCATCGCTACCAACATGGCCGGACGTGGTACCGATATCAAGCTGGGCGGTAACGACGAGTTCCTTGCAAAGGCCGAGATGCGCCGCATGGGATTCTCCGACGAGCTTATCGAAGAGGCAACAGGCTATGCCGAGACCACGGACGAGGAGATCATAAACGCAAGAGTCAAGTACCGCGAGCTGCTTGACAAATACAGGGAAGAGACCGAAGCCGAAGCCGAAAAGGTAAGAGAGGCCGGCGGTCTGTTCATCATGGGTACGGAGCGTCATGAGTCAAGACGTATCGACAATCAGCTCAGAGGACGTTCCGGACGTCAGGGCGATCCCGGCGCCAGCCGTTTCTATCTTTCTGCCGAGGATAACCTGCTTCGTCTGTTTGCCGGCGACAGGATCTCCGCAATTATGAACAGGATGCCCGGTGACGAGGACACTCCCCTTGAAAGCAAACTGCTTTCCAACACCATCGCCAGCGCCCAGGCAAAGGTCGAGGCCCGCAACTTCGGTATCCGCAAGAGCGTGCTTGACTTTGACGATGTTATGAACCGTCAGCGTGAGATCATCTACACCCAGCGTGACCAGGTGCTTGACGGAGAGAACCTTCGTGAGACTATCCTCAAGATGATACCCGATACCATCTCCGCCAAGGTAGCAGAGTACCTGCCCTTTGAAGAGAAGGATGAGTGGAACCTTGCGGGACTTAAGGAATCCCTCAAGGGCTGGCTCATTCCCGAGGACGATACCGAGACCCTTGTATACGATAAGGAAGAGCTTGAAAACCTTGAAAAGGATTATCTTGTCCAGATGCTTACCGAAATGGCCACCAAGGAATATGAGAATAACGAGACTCTTGTTCCCGAGGATACCATGCGTGAGCTTGAAAGAGTATATCTGCTCAAGAACGTTGACAGCTACTGGATGGAGCACATCGACGCAATGGACGAGCTGAAGAGAGGCATTCGTCTGCGTTCCTACGGTCAGCATGACCCGGTTGTGGAATACCGTCTCGAGGGCTTTGACATGTTCGACGACATGATAAAGTGCATCCGTGAGGATACCATCAAGATGCTGATGGTCATTCCCAAGCGTGTCAGCGAGCGTCTCAAGCAGCAGAACGAGATGAGAGAGCTTGCACTCAAGAGGACCGCCGGAGGACGTGCAAGAGCAGCCGCTCTTGCCGCACTCAATGCCCAGAGAGCAGCAGAGGCCGCTCAGGAGGACCTGCAGGCAGTTCCCCTTGTTATCAGTGACGATGATGACGGAAATGCCTCCGCCTCTGTTTCAATCACATTCGGCGGTGAAGACGAGGCACCCGAAGAGGACGCTGCTGAGACGGCCGAGGATGAGACCCCGTCTTCACTGGGAGCCAAGGAGTTTTCTGAGGATGACGTACAGAAGGTCGCTGCAAAGTTCATGCAGAGAGAACAGGTAGCCAAGCCTACATCCACCAACCTTGAAGGCGACGGCACCGCTGCAAACCGCACAGTCAAGAAAGCCAAGGCCAAGGTGGGACGCAACGATCCCTGCCCCTGCGGAAGCGGCAAGAAATACAAGAAGTGCTGCGGAGCATGATCCGCCGTTACACATAAAGATGCGCCCCTTGTTCGTATTGAACAGGGGGCTTTTGTGCGTTCTGTTTTCTATCAGGTTTGTCGGGAATAGGTATTTATACCTGTTCGGTGCGGAATTCCAGCAGCTTGTACGGATCAATCTGCAGAGTATCCGCAAGATCAAAAAGAAGCTCCAGAGACAGTGCCTTAACAATATTCGGAGCTTCTATTGCGCTCAGATGGGATCTGCTGATACCTGTTTTTTCTGCCAGCTCTTCCTGTGAAAGATTTCTTAGCTTTCTGAAATATGCAATATTCAGTCCTATCTCGACATAGCGGTGTACATTCTTATACGAAATTGGTTTTGACCTTGACATAATATCACCCATAAAAAGATTAGACCTATTATTAAAAAGGGTAAACTAATTAATACATAGTTATTGCATTCTAATAAAAAGCGGTGTATAATATAAACAATTACTTTTGTATAAGGAGTGCATCCACATGAGCAGAAAACAGGACAAAGAGGTCGTCTATATCACCGTTCCTTCTTCAAGTGAACAGCAAAACTCGCCTCAGAACAATTCAAGACCGCCAAAGAAAAAATCCAAACTCAAAACCATTCTTATTGTAATTGCCGTTATTATTGTTGCCGGTGCTGTCATGAGTTCCCTTTCCTCCGGCAGCAAGGACAAAGACGATGATAAGACTTCCAGAGTCAGCAGGGATGTTTCGACATCTACCGGTGTTACATCAACCGATAATAAAAATACTTCTCAGACGGAAAAAGAATCGTCAAAAGAAGAGAAAGAAGAAAGCCCGGCATCTTCCCCAGAAGACAATGTTATGGACACTCTGGTTTATAATGATCACGGAATAAAGATCACATATAAGGGAATAGAAAACAAATACGGTATCACAACCTCTATCAATCTACTTATCGAGAATAACAACAGTGAAAAATACACAGTCCAGACAACCTCCGTGACCATCGATGATTATACTATGAGTACAATCATGTCAACAAGTGTTGCGGCCGGGAAAAAGGCGAACGATAGTATTACGGTGCTGGATTCGGATATGGAAAAGAACGGACAGACCTATGATACCATATTGAAAGCTGAGGTCGAGATAGTTATATGGGGAGAATCGGATATTCTCGATCAAACAAAGGACAGCTTTACTATCCGGCTGAAATAGTCCGTAGTGACCTTGACTGTCATATTAATATTTCTAAATCAGGAGGATCACTGGGGAATGCGGGATGTATATTCCTACAGTATCGTAAATAAAACACCCTTCGCCGAAGACCTTTATAACCCCTGGGTCTTCGGCGTTTTTTTAATATTTTTACGAAAAAGTATTTAAAAATGGGAAAAAATATGCTATAATATATCTGTATTATTACCTGAAAAGGAGGAATTATAATGGCTAAGAAAAAAACAGATGAAACCGAGCTTGAGGGACTGGATCTGATAAAACACCGGGTCAAGGAAATGAAGACGGAGCTTGTCATACTCAATGCTGCTTTAGCTGTGTTGGGTCTTGTTATGATCGCAATTCCGCAGCAGTTCAATGATTTTATCGGACAGATACTGGGTGTCGCTCTCTGTATATGGGGTGCGCTGAGGTGCATTCATTTTCTGCGGCTCAAGGGCGATGAAGCCTTCGGTTCCTACGCTCTTGTACAGGGCGCCGCAATGATCGGCTTCGGTATTTTCTTCCTTGTTCAGAAGGAAAGCTTCTCCAATCTGCTGAACAGCGCCCTTGCACTCATTATCCTGATCGTGGCCGTGCTGAAGCTTCAGAACGCCATCAACTATTTCAAATTGAAGATCAAAAACTGGTGGCTCCACCTTATTGCCGCTCTTGTGCTGATCGTCTTCGGGGTGATCGCCATTATCAGACCCGGCTTCGTTGACGACGATCACGGACTTCTGATCGTAATGACCGTTATTATGGGATGCGCTCTGGTGATAAGCGGTATCTGGGACATCGTGTCCGTTATGATAATGTCTAAGGCCATAAAAAAGACCGCAAAGGAGCTTGAAAAGGAAGGCAAGCTGCCCCAGACCAACAAGTCAAAGAACAAGGTGGTCAAGATCAGCGAAAAGGACGTCACAGAAAAGAAGCCCTCCAAAAAGCAGAAGAACGCCGAGACCACATCTTTCTCCGATCCTGAACTGGACGAGATAGACAACCTCGACTACGGCGACGAATTCGACAGCAAAAAGTAACCGACCCCAAAAACAGCGGAAGAGCCTGCACCGGCGGTCCTTCCGCTGCTTCGTTTATTAAGCAAAGGAGAACCAGATATGAATTGCAACCGATGCGGAAATACGATAAAGGAAGGCATGAGATTCTGTCCGTACTGCGGAAACAGCTTCAGTGTCATGCCCCGGCCTGAGCCTATAGGAAAAGTACCTGAAGATGCCCCTGCAAAGCCGGTCTATCCTGCCGCCAATAACAAACCTGTTCCGCCCTCTGCGGGTTTTGCGCCGATACCGGTACAGCAGAATGTGTCACGGCAGAATTCTCCTGTGCAGGACATGCCTCACCGGAACCCTCCGCAGAACAGTATTCCCCAGCCATACCCTCAGCCTTCAAGGGAACCGGGTCCGCCCCGGCAAAAGCAGTCCAGGGCCCTGCTCATTGCGGTCATCATACTGATATGTATTTTGCTTGTGGGTGTAGTACTGGTCCTGATACTTATGCTCAGCGGCAGGTCGGATGGCAATAATGCCTCTGAGAGTACATCTGTTTCCGAAACCGTACAGCGCTCTTCCGACTATATATCCTTGTACAGTGATCCTTCCTCCACATCCGGCGATGCCGGCCTGAATGACAACGGCATGTCCTATCCTTCCGAAGAAAGCAGCCGGACAGTTGACGGCGGTGATACCGATATTCCGGAGTTTTCTGACGATTCCGGAGTTTCGGATGTTCCGGCAGTATCGGAGATCCCGGATACGTCGTCGTATGTCTCCGGCGAGTCTATGAAGATACCCCAGGGAACATACAGGTTCCTGCAGGAACTGGCTTATTACTCCGACCCCGCTCCGGAAAAATACTTCATTTCGGACATAGACGGTGATGAGCGTTTTGAGCTTATTGTTCTGACCGGAAGAGCCGACTATTCTTTTTACCGGTACAATGACGGGACAGGCAGCTTTGAACTTGCCTTTAAAGAAAACGCATCATCCGGTGCTTTTCTTCCGGAGGAGCCGGGATTCTGCAACGGAAGGTTCTGCATGAGGTATTATGTGAGAGGGGAGGACCCGGAGACTCATCATATGGGCACGGCGCCGCTGTATTATTATCTGTCGGGTGATATTTTTGTTGAGGGCAGCGCTCCCTCAAACGATGATGACTTCAACATGATAACCATGCGCAGCATTGACGTTGACTGGACAGAGGATGTAGTGATACCCGATGCTGAGGTGCGCCCCCTTACAACAGACTACCTTGAACGCCTGATGGATGCATACGGCATTACCGACAGGGAATCGAAGATAAACTTCCTTGACGACAGGCTGACTGAGATCCTTGCGCTGCACGGGTTCATTTTTGCAAGGTACGAGGACGTTGATGACAACGGTCCCGTTCCTGACGGGGCGGTGCTCAATCCCAGCTATGTGAAATATTCAAAGATCGGCTGGTACACCAATACATACTACAAGGACTATGCGCCGGAAATAAACAATGAAAAGGACCATCAGCCGGGTACCTACAACAAGAAGCATTACTATAACGGAACCACCGAGTATACCAACGTATCTCCCTCTTCCGTTGTTGATAACTACAATGTCATTCTTTATCTGAAAAAAAGTCTGTGACCGGTCATAATGCACGGTCATAAAAACATTTTTCTCAAGCCAAAGGAGAACCAGCTTATGATATGTGAAAGATGCAAAAACAATGTCAGCGACGATGCGGCCTTCTGCCCTTACTGCGGGAACAGCCTCAAAGGCCAATTGTCTCCCGAGCCCTTCCGGAAGGACGCCCCCGCGGCTCCGGAGCAGCAGGCTCAGTGGAGCACCGTGAACAAATTCGTTCCTCCCCTGATCCCCGGAGATACATCTCCTGATAAGTATAAGCAGCAGCCGGAGCAGACCCGTCGGCAGATGTCCATAGATCCCGAACCTCCGAAGAAGAAGTCAAAGGGTATGCTCATCGCAGTCATCGTGCTGGCGGCGCTTCTTGCGGCGGCGGCCGTGACGATAATTATTCTCCTTGCAAACAGCGGATCCGGCAGCGGCAATACGCCGGGATCCTCCGATTCCTCAGTTGTCAGCGCCGTGTCAGGTACGGAAAGCTCCCACGGGGCTTCTCAGGCTTCTCCCGACGAAAGCTCTGACGGGACTTCCCTGACATCTCCCGACGAAAGCTCTGACGGGTCATCCCGGACATCTTCCGACGATGCTTCTGCTCCCTCTGATGCCGGCGCGTGGAGCTTCAGAACGGATACAGGCACGGTCTCCTCAGCCAAGTGGATCTACTATATGTACGAGTCGGTCCTCGATGCGTTTTCAATGCTGCAGGAGGAGAGCTATGATGACAACGCAGATATAACCACCATTGACTGGTCTTCAAAACAGATAGAAGGCAGACCTGCTTTTGATTGGATAACCGACAAGGCAAAGGAAAAAGCAATATATTCACTTACCATGGAAAAGCTTGCGAAGGATGCGGGAGTTACTGTGGATGATGATGCCCTTGGTTCAAGCAGGGAAAGCTTTTCATATTTCTACGAAAACTACTACAAAACCGTATTTGACGCTCTGGGCATTTCCGAAAACGACTACTATGACGTTCTGACCCGCTCGTCTGCGCTTTACAGCAGACTGTTTGATAAAATGTACGGCAAGGGCGGAGAAAAAGAAGTCTCTGACGATGAAGCAAAGAAATACTTTCTTGACAATTATGCCGCATTTTTCTGTATGAATTGTGACACGAAGTGGGATACAGACGAAACAGGCGAGGCGCGCGAGCTTGACTCCGCAGCGGCAAAAAAGATCAGGGAAAGCTTTGACAAAGCCCTTGAAATGCTGAACAGCGGAAAGAGCTTCGGGGAGGTCACCGCCTGGTGCAAGGGCGAGCTTTCCGATTATCTGGTCGACGCTTATTACGAAGCTGATACAAAAGAAAACTATGCCATGTATGGCACTGAGCTGGAAAAATCGGTCCTTGATGCAGAGGAAGGAAAGGCTTATCTGAAAGAGATCGAAGGAGTCATTTATCTTATCTGCCGCCTTGATGTCAGCACGAGGACCGACAGGATAGATTATACCGACAGCGCCGTATATGACGAAGACGATATTAATGTCACAAAACACGATATAGTATACTATATGAAAAACAACGAGTTTTCCGACTATATCAGGTCCGAACAGTCGAAGCTGGTATATGAGCAGAACGATGCCTGCGTTAATGATACCGATCCTCAGAAGATCATCGATGTTGTAAAGTCCATACCGGTGAGCTGACAAAACGTAATGAACGCTCCTGCAGTCATACGGCTCAGGGGCGTTTGAATTTTCCGGAGCCGGGCGGATATGAACATGAACGGCCGTTTTTTGAGATGCAGAGCGTTGACCCGATGTGTTTTTTTGATATAATATTTGTAATGATTCTATATTCCGGAGGTATATTATGAACAGCAAAACAAAGTTGTCTGTACTTTTCCGACTGAACGGGGAAGAAATATCAGATCTGGAAAAAAAGCTTGCGCCCCCTGTTCCCGAAGAAACGCAGCCGGGAAACATGCTTCAGGACGAAGCAGCAAAATCTGTGGCTCAGTCTTATGACACATCGTTGTACAATACGGGTACAAGCGACAGTAGCGCCGTGTCTGAGGCGGCCGGCTGCGATCTGAATTCCGATCATCCGGGCAAAGAGGTGTCGGGCGCAGATCCGTCCGGACAGAATAATGCCGGAGCTGACACATTCGATGACCTGAGCGGTACCGTAAAGACTCAGGATGGCGGAAGCGCCAAAAAACCGTCACGCAAAAAGCCTGTGATAATTCTTGCGGCCGCGCTTCTTGCTATAGGTATTGTGACTGCCGCAGTCATTGCTATCTCTTCAAACAGCGGTCAGAGTACCGCCGGCGGAGGAACCGGCACGGAAGCTGCCGCAGGCTCTGATCATCTCACCTTTGACGAAGTGGCCTACAGCGGCACATACACCGGAGAGACGGATGACAGCGGGGCATATCACGGCAACGGTTCCTTCAAGGGATCTCCCGATTCGGACAGCAAAATAAAATCCATCAGCTATACCGGCAGCTTTTCTCACGGCGTCATGTCCGACAATACAGGGTCGGCGGTGATGACGGTGGTTTACAATGACGGCCACACAACGACCTACAAGGGCGGCTTCAGTGACAATGAATATAACGGAAAAGGCACATGGACCTACAAAGCTCCCAAGGCAAAGATCACCAAAAGAGAGTATACCGGTGATTTCAGCAAGGGAAAGAAAGCCGGAACCGGAAGCTATACCTGTGATCATCAGAACGGCGATGTGGAGACCTATGAAGGAAGCTGGAAGGAGGATATGTGGGACGGAACCGGTACCTGGACATACTATTCAAAGGACGGGGATATCACAAGCAAAAAATATGTGGGAGACTTTTCGGAAGGAAAGCGTGACGGAAAGGGAAAGATCAACTGGACAAGTAAAAACGGCGACGTGGGAGAATATGACGGCGACTGGAAGGACGGCGACCGCAACGGCACCGGAACCCTGATCTATACCTATAAATCCGGCGATAAGTCAAAGGAGGAGTATACCGGTGAGTACAAGGACGGCAAAAAGGACGGTCAGGGCAAACAGACCATACACTATTCAAACGGCAATATGGAGGAATTCGACTGTCTCTGGAGCAATGACAAAAAGAACGGCAAGGGAAAGCAGACCCTCAAGTATTCATACGGGGATATCATGAGCTTTGACGGGACCTGGGAAAACGACAAGCGCACCGGCTCAGGCAAGCAGATAATTACATACAACAACGGTGATGTTGAGACATACGACTGTTCGTGGAAGAACGGCGCAGCGGATGGTGACGGCACATGGACCTACAAGCCCAAGACCGGCGAGTTCACCTCAAAGGAATACACCGGACAGTTAAGCAACGGAAAAAATGGATGGAAAAGGTAAGTTTACATGGAATTACGCCAACGGTGACATTCTTGTATACGACGGTGACTTTGAAAAGGGCGACCGTACCGGAAAGGCGAAGTATACCTGTAATTATTCTGATGGCAGCTCCATGGTCTATGACGGAGAGTGGCTCAACGGCGTAATGAACGGCAGCGGCACACAGACCTTTACATATACCGAAGGCAGCGTCTCTTCAAAGACCTATGAGGGTGAATTCAAGAACAGCCAGATGCACGGTGTGGGTACCCTTACCGTTAATAATTCCGACGGCACAAAAACCGTAAGTGAAGGCTCCTTTGTAAACGGAAAGCTGATCTCGGGCACTGTAAGCACATATAATGCAGGCGGGGATCTTGTGGACAAGCAGAACGTGTAACCTCCGGAGCATAGTGCGCAGCCCCGATCCGGTGGCCGCATAAGCTCTGCGCTCCCTGCTTCGCGGCCCGGTTCTATAGTATCCGTTAGTTTTGTGCCGCGGATACGGCTGTATTCGGGTCGAATACAAATTAACAGGCACGCAAAACCATGAACAGCGAGAGAACCTCGAAATCCGATGGCGCCAGCCGGAAGGTGCCGCGATATGCGGCATTCAACTCCCTCCGGTGCTGCGCGCCACCTCCCTCGGGGAGGTAGCTGTCAGCGCAGCTGACTGAGGGAGTGGGCGGGCTGTCATAGAAGCTGACTGAGAGAGAGAGAAACACTGGTCCAGCGTTACGCTGGCGCCGGATAAATTGCATATTTGTATTGCAAAATTCTGCTTTTAATAGTATAATATGATTGTGAGTGTGCGGGTTTTGCGCTGATCATGGTGTCAGGGCCTGTTTTGACGCTCATTTGTCGAAATGTCGATAGCCGGCAGGACCGGTACAATATTATTTTCAGGAGATGGTTAACAATGGGAATTATTAAAGCTGCTGTAAACGCCATCGGCGGAGAGCTTGCCGATGCTTACCTGGAGGCGTACCGTCCTTCCAGAATGACACAGAGAACGGCCGTTGCTCCCGGTATCTTTGCTGACGCCGGACAGGGACGCAACACCAACACAAAACGCATGAACAACATTATTTCCAACGGGTCAATGATCCAGGTGGCATCAGGCCAGCTCATGTGCCTTGTTGACGGCGGACGTGTGGTTGACTATACCACAGTGCCGGGCTACTACAAGGTATCAAATTCCACCTCGCCTTCTCTGATGAACGGTGAGTTCGGCGCCACCCTCAAGGACGGCTGGGAGAGGATCAAGTTCGGCGGCAACACCTACCATGAGCAGAGAGTTATCTACATCAACCTCAGACCCATGGAAGGCATCAAGTTCGGCACAAAGTCACCCGTTCCTTATTATGACGAGTTTTACAAGATCGATGTAATGGTACGTGCTTTCGGTACCTTCTCACTCCAGATCGTAGAGCCCTGGAAGTTCTTCAATACCGTTCTTCCTCCGGAGTGCGTTACCGACGGTGTGGGTCTGGAGGTTGACGATTTCCTTGACGATACCTTTATGTCGGAATATATCGGCGCCCTGGCAGAGGCTCTCAGCAGCATCTCCCAGCTTGGTCAGCCCCTTTCCCGTATCCCCACCCAGACATCACAGCTCTGCAAGTACATGCGTGACGCTCTTGACGGCGTATGGCGTCAGGACAGAGGCATCGAGATCAAGAACGTAGGTATCACCCAGATCGGCTACGACGAAGAGACCAAAAAGCTGCTCCAGGAGAGAAACCGCGTTGCTATCTACAACGACCCCTCAATGCGCGAAACATACGTCCAGACCTCTATCGCAAGAGGTATCGAGGCTGCAGGCTCCAACGCCAACGGCTCAATGGCAGGCTTTATGGGCGTAGGTATGGGCCTTAACGCAACAGGCGGCTTTATGGGCGCCGCTTCAGGAAACAATATGCAGCAGATGCAGATGCAGCAGCAACAGCAGATGCAGCAGCAGCAGATGCAGCAGCCCGTTCAGCAGGCAGCTCCCGCTGCAGCAGGCTGGACCTGTGCCTGCGGTCACGCCGGAAACACTGGCAACTTCTGCATGAACTGCGGCAAGCCCAAGCCCGCTCCCGCACCGGCAGCCGGCGAATGGACCTGCGCATGCGGCGCAAAGAATACCGGCAAGTTCTGCCCCAACTGCGGCAAACAGAAGCCCGAAGCAAAAAAGATAAAGTGTGACAAATGCGGCTTTGAGCCGGATATGACCAAGGCAATTCCGAAGTTCTGCCCCAACTGCGGCGATCCCATCAACGAGGCCGACTTCCAGTAAGGGACTGCCGACTGGTCTCTGAGGCGTGCTCCCGGGTGAGTGCGCTGCGGCTATGACAGTTTGTCCTGCGCCCCTGCCGGAGCTGTCCCGTTGCGGCAGGGGCGCTGCATTGTTCCCTCCGGAACATGTCTGCCGCCCTGTCTGTATCCCATATCATCAAAAAGAGGTGAGAAACGTGTCATTTTGACACATTGATCTATGGAAACTGTATCATATAAATGTATCAACTGTGAGGCTCCCTTGGAGTACAGCGCAAAGAAGCTCAAATTCTACTGCGAATACTGCCGGAGCGAATATACCGAGGAAGAGCTCAAGGCCCATTTCGGAAACCTGGACGAGCAGCTCAAAACAAACGAGTCCGTTTCAGAGGACGTTCAGCCTATGGATGTTCCCGAGGGCTTTGAGGACTTTGCCTCAAACACCGTTATGTATACCTGTCAGAGCTGCGGAGCCGAGGTAATTGCGGACAAGACCACCGCCGCTACCTTCTGCATCTACTGCCATAATCCGGTGGTGCTTTCAAACAGACTTACCGGAGCCTTCAAGCCCGACAAGGTAATACCCTTCAAGATCGCCGAAGAAGAAGCCGAGAACCGCTTTTTCCAGTTCTGCGGCAAGAAGCACTTCCTGCCCAAGACCTTTATCAGCGCAGCCCGTCTTGACAAAATAAAGGGCGTTTACTATCCCTACTGGATGGTGGATTCCCTTAAGGACGGCGAGATGTACGCCACTGCCAAAAAGATCAGGAAGTGGACAGTGGGGGATACCGAATATACCGAGACAAAGACCTTCCGTGTAAAACGTGCCGGTACCATCGACTTCAAGGATTTTCCCCATCCCGCTCTTACGGGTGAACACAGCAAGGCGCTGAAATACGTCAATCCCTACGACGACAAGGACTTCCGGAACTTTACGATGGCCTATCTTTCGGGCTTTCTTGCAGAAAAACGCGACACCGAGCGTACCGATGTTCAGGCCGACGTTGACAACGAGCTTCTGGATTATTCAAAGCGCATCTACAGGGATTCCGTTACGGGTTACGACAGCGTTATCGTTGACAGCGTAAACGTAAAAACTCTGAAGGAGAACTGGCAGTATGCCATGATGCCTGTATGGATGATGAACTTCAACTATGAGGGCAAGGATTATCTCTATGCCATGAACGGTCAGACCGGTAAAAACTACGGTGAGCTTCCCCTTAACAAAGGAAAGTTAGCCGCATTCGGCGTGATACTGTTCATAATCCTTCTGCTTCTTTCAGGATTGGGGGGTTATTTTCTGCTATGATGAACCGCATAAAAAGAGCAGCCGTAGTGCTGTCCGCCGCCGTTCTGCTTGCTGCCGGAGGCACCGCAGCTTATGCCGCTGCCGATGACACTGTGCCTGAGATACAGCCCGTAACCGCAGCCGCAGAAGCGAACGAATATGAGATAACTCCCGTTGACTATACATACGATCATTATGAAGTGAATGTTGACAGCAACGGAAACGTGACCGCCAAGGAAAAGAAAAGCAAGAACTGGGTCGAGATAATCCTCGTCGCCCTTGGAATAAGCGTTGTAGTCACCGGTATTACCGTATATGTGATATACCGCGGATACAAATACAACGGTATGACCGAGCCCTATGAGTTCAAGAACAAGGCTCCTCTTGACCTGAGAGAAAAAGAGGATCAGCTTATTGACGTTCATGTCACCAGCGTACATATCAACCGTGACAACAACTGATCCGCAGCAATATTCTGCCTTTGCCTGACGACCCTTCGTCAGGCGGGGCTGGGTCATCCCGATGGCCTTTTACTACCACACTGATCCGGGGGGAAAGAAATGAAATTTGACTTTATGCCCGTTGCAACGGAAAAGCAGATCAGAGAGATCGAAAACACCGCTCGGGGGGTGTGGCACGGATGCTACAGGGATATATTTTCGGACGAAAAGATACGCTACCTGCTGCAGAAATTTCAGTCTGAGGACGCTTTGAAGCAGCAGATCAGGGATAATTACATTTTCTACATGCTGCTTGTTGACAACGAGCTGGCAGGCTATCTGTGCTTCAAAAACAACGGCGACCACATCTTTATACAGAACCTGTATGTCCTTGAGGAATACCGGCGCATGGGGCTTGCAAGGCGGGCCGTCATGCAGCTTGACAGGATGGTCAGCGGCGAAGAGTTCAGAAATATCAAGAAGCTGAAGCTGCGCATCAACCGTGACAACCTCCAGGCTATAGATGTCTGTGAAAAGCTGGGTTTCCGCAAAACACGCTCAATCGACACGGATATGGGGAACGGTTTTTACTGTAACGACTATCTGATGGAGCGTAATATCAACAGAAATAAGGTGGAAGATCATGGGTAACAAGCTAAAGGACTACATCAAAAAAATAGAGTCGATAATTGAAGCCGAAGAAAAGCCCGACGACATAGAAAAAGTCAAAAGGAACCTGCTGACCGAGATCGGCTTCTGGCAGCACGAGCGTCTTATCCACTTGCTGGTGACCATACTTTTTGCGCTGCTCACCATGTCGGTGTTCATACTGATACTGTTCTATCACACATGGGGGACCCTTGCACTGCTTCTGGCTTTGCTGGTGCTGCTGGTGCCCTATATCCGCCACTATTTCATCCTTGAAAACGGGGTGCAGAAGCTGTACACACTGTATGAGGCGCTGGAAAAAATCGATATCTGACAAACAAAAATGCGTGACCTTGCGGCCACGCATTGATTTTTACGATTTTTTACGGATTCCGGAATGTTACAGAACGGGCTTTACACAAAGTGAAACAACTATAGAATTGTACTTTGCTGCGGCAGATATGGGACGAAAACCCGGATTGTATGACGTAAAAAGGCGTACTGTGGAGTAAAATTGTGAGATATAGTGAAATCTGCCTTTGTAATTGAGAAAAAACCGCCTTGATCCGGAAAAATTTCGTCAGTATAATCATTGTGATACACTTGTTTTTGCCGTAAAATACGTTTATTATAGTATTATGGGCGGTGGACGGAACAGGCTGATGTTCTGTTTCCCTGCTGACCGGCTGACTGCCGGAAAAAATAATCCGTATGATATTCAGCAACAGAAAGGATCATAGATAAATTGATTCACAGCAGCAATTCCAATGACGATACAACAAAAAACTCCTCACTGCCGGACCATGAAGGTGTTCCGGCCGGCTTCCCTGCGCCCATACGGGATACTGATGTCAGCGGCCCCGCTTCATTCCCTGATATGGAGAGCGGACAGACTGACACTGTTGTACATGGTGACCCTCAGACAATGGCACCCGATGACACAACATTGCATGGTGACTCTCAGGTAATGGCACCTGATGACACAGCAATGCAGGATGACTCTCAGACAGCGGCACCCGATGACACAGCAATGCAGGATGACTCTCAGACAGCGGCATCCGATGGCACAACATCGCAGGAGTATTCTCAGACAGCGGCGCCTGATGACACGGCCCTGCAGGATGATTTTCAGACAGACACACCGGACGTAATAACAGACGAGTCTGTGACCGACAGTGAAGAAAACGATGAAAGCGCCGGAATTATCCGACGTATCGCCCGTCACTATCACAGAGCCTTTACCGTAGATTTTGAAAAGCCCTTCTCCTTCCGTGAGCAGTTCCTTATCATGCTGGTGATACTGTTCTTTTCGGCGGCGATATTTTCCCTGGTCTATCTTTCGGGGATGGGACGGGGTGTAAAGGTGGCTCCCGCAGCGCAGACCTCTGAGACGGCGGCGCCGTCGGATGACGCAGCTTCTCTTCCGGAGGAGACTTCACTTCCGGCGGAAGGATCTGCGGAAAGCCTTCCCTCTCAGTCCGGCACCGGAAAAAGCAGTGCCGTCAGCAGCTCCGGAAGTACCCACAGCGACGCCCCGGAAAGCTCGGTCATTCCTGTGTCCGACAAGCTGGGCAATCTCAGGATGCTTCCAATGGACAATGAAAAAATACACTATGGCAGTCTTGTGCTGGTGGACAAGGAGTGTCAGTGTACCCTCAACGGTGAAAACACCGCTCCCCTTTATGACGGGACCGACATCAGCTATGCAGTGGCAAACGACAAGGTGATGCTGGATAAGGATA
This sequence comes from Acutalibacteraceae bacterium, assembly GCA_045221075.1. GTDB lineage: Bacteria > Bacillota > Clostridia > Oscillospirales > Acutalibacteraceae > UBA1213. The sequence goes on along the minus strand of JBGUWL010000123.1, from coordinate 2,536 downwards.
TTATCGAACCCTTCAACAAAATGATGGACGACTTCTATATTGAGTTCGGGCATACGGAGATCATGGTCGCCTGCGGATACCGTTCCATCGAGGAACAGGCGCTGCTCTATACCGAAGAGGTGGAATCCGTGGGGGAGGAGAGTGCCGATCAGTGGGTGGCGCCCCCGGGCTTCAGCGAACACCAGACAGGCTATGCCCTCGACCTGAACCTGAACAACACCGCCGGCAGCGGCATCAAATACGACGGCACTTCCGTTTATGCATGGATAAACGAAAACTGCTGCAAATACGGCTTTGTTGTACGCTATCCCCTGGGCAAGGAAAGCATTACCGGATACGCCTATGAACCGTGGCATTTCCGATATGTGGGAATACCCTCTGCTCTCTATATGAAGAGAAAGGATATGACGCTTGAAGAGTATATCGAGGTGATACACACCCATAGGGTGGAAGATCCTCTCCTGATAAAGGACACCGATCAGAGCTGGTATGTCTATTATGTCCCCGCTGACACCGGCAGCGAGTCTTCAAAAACCGACTTGCCCGTACCGGCAAAGGGAGAGTATATCGTTTCCGGCGACAACTACAGCGGATTTATAATTCAGTGCACAGCGGAGGACAGTGCGGACCGTCAGGACGGCGCCGCCCGGTCATCCGGATAAGGGCGCAAAAAAAGCGGCAGGTATAATCCTGCCGTTAGTTTTTTGTGCGGTTTGTTGTCACGATCTGACGATATTTCTCCAGTCAAGGTCGCCTCTTTCAAGTCCGTGGATAAGCACCTCGCCTGTTGCAATGTTGGTAGCGACAGGAATGTTGTGCATATCGCAAAGTCTGAGCAGATTCATGTCACTAGGCTCATGCGGCTTGGGATCAAGCGGATCTCTGAGGAAGATCAGCATGTCGATCTCGTTGAAGGCGATGCGCGCCGCGATCTGCTGGTCGCCGCCCTGGGAACCGCTGAGGAATTTCTGTATCTCAAGGCCGGTCGCCTCGGACACCATCTTGCCTGTTGAGCCGGTGGCGCAGAGAGTATGGCGGCTGAGAATTCCGCAGTATGCAATACAGAACTGTACCATCAGTTCCTTTTTTGCGTCGTGTGCTATCAATGCTATATTCATTGTGTGTGACCCCCAAACTTTGATATGAGATTGTGCCATGGCGGGCGATCTTTGTTATTCGATCAGTAACGGTACATTTTTGCCGTCAAGCCTTGCGGCTATCCTGTCAAGGGCGTATGCCGCCTTCATTTTGCCTTCGATGGGCATACCCTTCTGAGAAGCTGACGACGCTGCGCTGTCCTCGGGAACCACTCCAAGCAGTCTTGCTCCGGCTTCGTCGATGACCGCATCAAGGTCCTGATATGCGTCCATCCTGCGGAACTTTTTTTCACTGAACCGGTTGATGACAAGGGATATGTCATTGACTGAGCAATACCGGAGTTTGTCTCTCACCTTGCTGCAGCTTCTCACCGACAGCGGCTCGGCGTTCGTCACAAGAACGGCTCTGTCCGCAGGTGCGGCGGCCGTTTCAAACCCGGAACCGATGCCCGCGGGACAGTCGATCAGAATATGATCGTAATGATCCCTGAGCACATCCGTGAGCTGCTTCATCACAGAAGGACTGATCTCGTCACGGACGTTCTGGGGCGCCGGCAGTATATACAGCTCCGGCATAGTCCTGCAGGGGTATATGGCGCTGACGGGAGGGCAGTTGCCGTTGATAATGTCGGCAATGTCAAAAACCAGCTCACCGCTGACGCCCAGCATCAGATCAATGCCTCTCATTCCGGCATCGCAGTCGATCAGCAGCACCCTGCAGCCCCGTCTTACAAGGGCTGCGCCGAGTCCGGCAGTGACCGTAGATTTTCCTGTTCCACCCTTTCCGGATGTAATAACCGTTACTTTACCCATTTTCAAATACCTCTTAGATAACCATATCACACAAATTAAATAAAGTCAAGGGATTGAGGCAGATTTTTTCATACAAAATGACCACTTTGGCAAAATCTCCTGACTTTTTCTTTATTATACGGCCGCTTCGCTTTTTTTGGAAGTGTCCGGGGATAAATTGTTCAAAAAAATACTCCGCACATCTCCGCTGTCCTGTGGCGCATTTTATGTCGGCACACTGCCTCCAGGGACGGAACAAGGCGAATGTTCGTTGACCGCCGGTCAATACCCGTTGCATACCGGAGTGCCTTTCCGGGGTCTGTGCCCCGGCAGTGAGTCAAACCTGCACAAATGGAAAGTACAACGGTAAATCTGAGGCTTTGCCCTGACCAACCGGTCAAACCAAGCCGGAATGACCCGTAATTTTGTCTGACAGCTGCATGATAGCAGCGCGGCAACTAACAATAAGTGTATGTTGCACATAATATCAAAAAAAATAAAACAAGTATTTGTGGGATATTACAATTGAAAAACTGCGTTTCTTTTGATATAATATCAATGTTGTATCCGGGTGTAGCGCAGATTGGTAGCGCGCTTGAATGGGGTTCAAGAGGCCGCAGGTTCGACTCCTGTCACTCGGACTCGAA
>JBGUWL010000122.1:0-4867 GCA_045221075.1 Acutalibacteraceae bacterium | reverse complement strand
CCTTTCGATTCCCACCTTGCCGACCACCTTGTAATTCTGCTTTACCATAGCGGCGAGCAGCGCCGCCGCATGGACAAGCCCCTTTGCTGAAAGCTCCGTTGCGATCCTGGCGGCTTCCAGCCCCTCCTTGACCAACAGATCCGCTACTTCGCCGCTTACTTCCATAACTCATGCCTCCTTTTTTGTGTTTTGGTTTTCTCACTCCTGGCCTGTTCCTCGGCCTGCCGGTCGAGCCGGATATGCTCTTGAATCTGCGGTATACGTTCCGCAATCTGTTGGCAGCATCTCAGCTCCCGGCGGATCGGGCGCAGGGCAAAGGAGATTTCCTTGATCTCGGCGCTCACGTCCTCACCGCCTCGCTTGCGGCGGTACAGTTCACGCCGGGATAAAACAAGAGAGTCAATGTCCGCTTGCAAGGCGTCCGCAAGCATGGACAACTGACTCTCGTTGTTGATACGGTATTTATGCAGCAGCGCAAACTGCCGCTTGTATTGATCGAGCCGCCTGACCTCGGCCCGCACGGGGAATGGGACGGGACGGCAGCGCGGCCTTGGCGGGGATAAAAGATACAAGTAGTGCAGATAAAGACGGCACAGGCCGGACATCTTGCGCTTTTCCCGCCGGGCGGGAGGTCTGCGTTTGACCTTGTATCTTTTTTGAGGGAGATAGATCCTTACAGGCATTTCTTGTACATCCGGCTCTGTTCGGCTTCTGTTCAGTCGATCCCGTATGTCGGCTTCGGTATAACCGTCGCCCAAACTGTCCAGACGGATAAAGCGATTTGAGCCGGGCGGCTTGACCGCTGTGTGTTTGACATTGGCTCCGCGCTTGATCGTATAGCCCCGCTTCTGCAAAGCCTCATAAAAGGATTGCAAGGTGAAAGATTCGATGAGAGCCGCGTCAATATCCTGCCGGATCAGGCCGCGCAGAGTGGGCTTGCCGCTCTTCTCCGCGTTCCACTCTGCATAGTGTTTTCCCTTGTTTTTCGGCTCGATGACAGACAGATCGTTTTCACGGCTAATCTCATTTGAGATACCCCGGATGTCTCCAAAGTAGGCTTTGAAATTGTCTCGGTACATTTTCCCGTCTGTACAGGACACGGAATTGAACACGATATGCGCGTGCATATGCTGGCGGTCTATATGTGTTGCAACAATAGCTTCAAAGCGTCCATGCAGCAATCGTTCGGCAAACTCTACGCTGAGCTGGTGGGCTTGCTCCGGTGTCAATTCACCGGGGGCAAAGGAATGTATAATGTGATAACCCTGTATGGGTCGTTTTTCCTTGTCCCAGCGCCGCTTGGTCTGCATCATGTTTTGATATGCGCTGTTGAGCTGGCAGTTGATGGCTGTTTGAAGAACCTGCCCGGATTCCGTGCGCTGTGTCTTGGCTTCATTCAGTGCGTAGTTGATCCGATTGTCCAGACGAGCATGAATGACGATGATCTTATCATAGGCCATTCTTCACAAGCTCCCATGCTTCACGGGCAAGCGCAGCAGCTTCAATAATCTCTGGCTCCCGGATGCTCCTTGTCGTATTCGCCCAATATGCGATCTGATTGACGTTATTGCCGATAGCGGACAACTCTCGGAGCAAAGCTGCATACTGGTCGGGTGGGCGTGGCCGGAGCTGTGTGCCGGACACAAGAGATCGAATAAACGGATCTATTCCCATTCCGGCAAGCTCGGCTTGCTTTTTCAAATGACGGTATTCTTTATCGTTCATCCAGACACTGATGTGCTGGGGGCGTGATCGCATTGCATCATCCTCTCTCGGATAAATTTAATGCGTTTCACGGTGAAACGCATTTCTCGCGTGGGGTGTTAGGGGATTATCCCCTAACAAGTGGCGTTTGTGCTACCAAATGCCATACTTGCCAGAACAGCGTCGCCATAGGCGGCGCTTGCTGGTCAGTAGATGGTTTGTAGCTATTCATAATTGAAATAGTAGCACAAAAATGATAAAATCAACTAAAGGAGGAGGTGAATTTGAGATGAGTGAATTGATGACCTGCCCAATTTGTGGAGAACAATTTCCGGTCACTGAGTATGTTATTGCAGATAACGGAAACCCAATTTGTCCTAAATGCGCTGAAAAAGAGGACAAAGACAATGAGAACACTAAAGGCTAAGAAAATTCTAAAAAAATGCGTTTCACCGTGAAACGCATTTTTTCTTGTCCTTTTTGGGGCTTGCCTTGCGCGTCTGCATGGTATGTTCCTGAGCGATCCGGAGCTTCAGCTCGTCCACGTCCTCATCTGCCGGATAGAGCTGACAGCTTTTGAGTCCGCCGTGCTTGAGCTTCACAAGTATGTGTTCGCTGCTCTCATACTCAGCGTAGGTCATTTTCGAAAATGTCGTGCCGTCCCCATACTTGCCGGATATAAACACATAGGGCAGAGCCGCCCGCTTGATTCGCGGTACGCTATCTCCATAATCAAAGGGGATCACTTTGCCGAGAAGTTTCTTGCCGTCCATTTCCTCTATCACTACACGAAACGCCCGAAAGCCCTCATGCTCCGATTCATAATGTGTCCAGGTCTTATAGGCACCGGAATCTTTCAGGAACACGTCTTTTTCCTTGAAGCACCATGTCCCGCATGGACGAGAGAGCCAGTAGTATGTCCGATCCTCAATCTTCGGCTGTTTTGCGGCTTTCAGCAATGTGGCAACATCATACTCAAAATCTGACTTGTAGTGTTCCGTGTTTTCCATAAGCACGGCCCGCAGCGTTTGAAGAATATCTGTTTTTATGTAAACCTCCTATCTGGCTGCGGAAAAATGCGTTTCACGGTGAAACGCATTTTCCGCTTCCTGTTCTTTGATCGTTGTGCGGGAGATGGCGGGGCAGGCTTTTTCGATGGCGTCGATCATTTCGGCGGCGGTCTTGCTGATACAGTCCAGTGAGGATTTCAGCTCCGGTGTTTCCTTGCTTTTGCTCCAGCCGGTCACATAGGCAAAGGAATAGTCTGACGTGTCGATCCCGAAGTGCTGGCAGACAACATAGGCGATACTCTCCGCCTCCACCTCGCGGGTACGCCGGTCTTTGACCGGTGTACCCATGATGATACCGGCAGAAACCGGCAGCGCGTGGAGCTTCGCGTGGGCTGTCTCATGGATCAGAGTTTTCATTGTCTGCACCTGGCTCATGCCCTTGTTGACATAGATGCACTGTTCAAGCTGGTTATAGCAGCCCTTGGATTCCTCCGGCTCCCGGAAGTGGATCGGGACGGGGCTGAGCGCTTCTACGGCGGAAAAGATTTCATCGAAGCCTTCTACGTCCCCGGTCAACTCGTCCACGCCCAGGGAGGGCAGCTCTTTCCCCTCTGTCTGGCTCACGTCAAACACATAGGCGATCTTGAAGCGGGTTAAGGACACAAGGGTGCTGACCTTTTCCGGCAGGCCGTCCGCGCCTAAAACGAAATTTCCCTGGTTATCCATCTTGTTCTGTTCAATCATGGTCTTGAACGGGCATGGGGCAAGTATCTGTATTCCGTGCTCGCCCTTTTTGACCGTGCGGCCCAGCTTTCTCCATGTGGTGTAGCCGGCGACCGCCGTCGCGCCCGGACACTGAAAAAAGATCAGCATACAGTTTCCGAAGCTGTATCGGTGAAACTTGGACATGGTTTTCAGATACTCCTTGTACGCTTCGCTTTCAAAGACCTCCTTGACGCCGTTTTCCAGCTTGTCCGTCAGTGCCTTGATCCGCTCCTTCTTCTCAGCCTGCGCGTCAGCGTTCCGGGCTGCTGTGGTTTTTCTCATGGGATTTATTATCCTTTAGCTTGGGCTTTGCCGGGACAGACAAGGTGAAATATCCGCCGTCCTTGGTGCCGATCAGGACTTCCGCTTTTTTGTACTCTTTCTTGAAACGGTCAACCAGCTCCGGGGGAAGCGAACAAAAGTTTTCCTCGCCCAGACCGCAAATGAAGAACGTGCCGAAAACCCCACCATAGCCGCCGGGAACGCTGCGGTTAAAGTCCAGCCCTTCGAGGATTCCTTCCTCGTTGCAGACAATGGCGACAGGTTCCTCATAGGGGTAAATGGCCTGTATATAGCCGCCGACAGTTGCCTGCATTTCTTCCAGACCGTTTATCTCTTTTTCATACGGAAGATACCCCGGCTCCACGATCAAGACATTCATGCGCTGGCCTCCGGGAGTCTGGGAGAGATCGTCCGGAAAGGGTAGCTGAACACCGCGTACTCCTTTGGAACGGCAAAGCCGTCATAAACATCCTTGAACGGTGTCCGATTGTTGAGGACATAGCCGAGCGCGGTAAAGTCACCTCCCTCGTTGATCCGCCTGTCCTCACCGTATGCCTCATAGTCGATATACGGTTTGACTTCCTCCGGGATTTCCAGTTCTTCTATATCATCCAAAAGTGTCCGACCGTATGTTTCCGCGTCCATGATGTCGGGATAGAGTGTGAAGCAGTCCAGGTTGTAGCTCAGATTGATCAAATCCTGCATGGAGTTACTGTACTCGCCGTGCTGGACGGCAGCGGAAAACACCGCCATTTCATAAGGGGAAAACCCGGCGAGGCGGCTTGCCAGGTAATTCAGCTCGTCGATGTTCTCATATTCACCCAGATGGGCGGCGAGACCTTTTATGTCCGTTTCGTACTGCGTGATCAGGATTTCTTTGTTCTCGCGCCCGTCAATGGCGATCTTGCGCAGGGCGCTGTGTATCTTTTCCGTGGTGGTCGGAAAAGAGATCGTTACGTCCTTGTAGACGCCGGAGTTGAACAGTCTGAGGTTTGCAATCGTGGCATTGAGTTTCATTTTACAGGCTCCTTTTTACCCTTAAAAATTTCGGCTTTGGCTTTTTCCTTGGCCTGACGCTGGCGGCGTTCCTCCAGCGCGTCATAGAT
>JBGUWL010000121.1:0-1901 GCA_045221075.1 Acutalibacteraceae bacterium | reverse complement strand
GCTGGAGAAGCCCCGAGGACAGCGTTTCGCAGGAGAGGACGAATTTTATCAGGGTTTCCTGTGCGCTCGTCAAATTCTGCATAATGGGATTTCATCAGCGCTTCTTTTGCATTCCTGTTCAGAAACTGTATCATTTCGTTTTTCTTTGTGTCTTTGCCCCCTGTGTCATAATAGATGTCGCGAAAGAAAGAAAATTCTAAACCACAAAAGGAGACCCGCGACATGAACAGAGGGAATTACAGCCAGGAATTCAAAGAAGCCGTTTTGAAACGGTTACTGCAGCCGGAAAATGCAAGCATCGTCCAGCTTGCGAAGGAATACCAGATCCACGAAAACACCCTGCGCTACTGGTGCAAGAAAGCCGGGGTGAATATCCCTCGCGAGCGTAGGGCACGATCAGCATCTGCCGGCTCACGAACGCTTGAAGAGAAGTTCAATATCCTTATCGAAACATCCCTCATGAGCGAACTGGAACTGGGCGAATATTGCCGCGCACACGGCATTCACTCTGAGGAACTTGCACAATGGCGGCGCGATTTCGTTACGCCTTCCGTCGCCTCTGCTGAAAACGGGCAGACGCCGCACCTGGTCGAAGAGAACCGGCAGCTTCGGCGTGAGCTGAACAGAAAGGAGAAAGCGCTCGCTGAAATGGCCGCGCTGCTTACCCTGTCAAAAAAAGCACAGGCGATCTGGGGGGAAAAAGAGGACGGAAAGTAGCAGCCTCAGATCGCCAACAAGCCGTCACGCTCATAGAAGAAGCACAGACGCATGGAGCAAGACTTTGCCGTGCTTGTCAAGCCCTTCACATCAGCGTCCGTACTTTTGAACGCTGGTGCCATAACCCATCGGGTGATCGCAGGAAAGGCGCGCCGCATCCGCACACTCCATCCAGACTGAGCAAGGAAGAGAAGAAAGCATTTCTCGACACTCTCAACCTACCGCTGTATCGCGACCTTCCTCCTGAAGCGGCCGTTGCGGCCCTGGCTGACAACGGACTTTACTTTGCTTCTGCTTCCACAGCGTACAGACTGCTGCGTGAGCATAAACTCCTGAAACGACGTCCTCGGACGGAACAGACAGCCAAACGTCGACCGACGCCACACTGCGCGACCGCACCAAAAGAAGTGTGGAGCTGGGACATCACTTATCTTCCCAGTCCCATCAGGGGCGCATGGTATTACCTGTACCTCATCATGGATATCTACAGCCGCAAGATCGTTGGTGCGGAAGTTTACGAAGAAGAAACAGCCCAACACGCCGCGAAACTGATCCAGAGGACGACTCTGAAAGAACATGCAGTTGGAAAACACATTATCCTGCATTCAGACAATGGGGCACCAATGAAAGGATTTACCATGCAGGCCATGATGACACATTTGGGAATAGAGAGCTCCTACAGCCGTCCGCATATGAGCGACGACAATGCCTACTCTGAATCCCTATTTCACACCCTCAAGAATATACCTGCCTATCCGGAACGAGGATTTATAAGCCTTGAAGATGCCCGCAGATGGACGGCAAAGTTTATCGAATGGTATAACGGCCGGCATTTGCATAGCGCATTGCAGTATTTGACACCCGAACAGGTCCACAGCGGAAAGGCAGAGGAAGTCCTGCAGCATCGCAGAGAACTTTACCGACGGGCACGAAGGAAACATCCTGAACGCTGGCGTGGCGCGTCAAAAAAGTGGAAACTGCCTGCCTTCGTTTGGCTCAACGAAAGGCCACCTCATTTACCTGCATAATTTTGTTCTCAAATTAATATATCTCTCTCGTTTTTGCGACATCTTCGGTTGACAGATAGCGCGCATTGATTATGTTTTGCGTATGTCGTGAAATTCAAATCCGACACGAAGACACAAAGACACGAAGAAGAACCTGCGGAACACGATATCTTTGCC
>JBGUWL010000120.1:0-1900 GCA_045221075.1 Acutalibacteraceae bacterium | reverse complement strand
ATTCTTTACCGTCTGACCGAGACGCAAGCTCCTGTCGGTCATTCGCTGTTGGGAAGTCCGCTCTACGTTGGCACTCTGCCCGTGGAGATCACCGGCGAAGCTGCTGACAGCGAAACCGTGGAAGGCGTGACCTACTGCTACACACTCTATGTGACCGCTACCGACGATCCGCTTTTCCGAATCCCCGAGACCGGCGGTGCTGGCTTTGCTTGGCTGCCTCTGTTCATGGGCTTTATGACCATGCCCTACATCATTACGACACGAAAGTCTAACTATTAAAAGTCAAGCCCTAAAAGAGGAGATATTGTGAGTTGGTGGAGGGCGAAAAAGGTATAGCAAACCGAGCGTCCGGCAGGGCGCTCTGAATGAAAAGCTCGATGTAAGGTTAGGCAGGCTGGAAAGCTGCGCCGGATGTTTGTAGTGCGAAGATGACTCGTACCAGCTTTTTAGCTGCGTGAGAGATTGCGACGTTATAGTGTTTGCCCTCAGCTCGCTTTTTGGCAAGGAAAGCCTTAAAAGACGGTTCCCACATGCAGACGTACTTTGCTGCATTGAAAAGAGCGAAGCGGAGGTAGCGCGAACCTCGTTTCTCCATGTGAGCATAAGTACCGGTAGCCTTTAGCTTCCCGGATTCGTAAGTAGACGGTGAAAGGCCGGCGTAGGCCAGGAGCTTATCCGACGAGTCGAAACGGGAGAAGTCACCGATCTCGGCCAGAATCATGGCTCCCATGCGGTAGCTGATGCCAGGAATAGTAAGGATCGGCGGAGCCATCTCGTCAATGATCGCTTTAATGGCGGCTTCAATCTCGTCGATCTCCTTGTTCAGTTCACGGATCAGCCGAATTGTGTGCTGAAGCTCCAAAGACTTGGCGGGCATAGCAGAGCCGACGGAGCGCCTGGCAGCCTCGCGGATCTCCACAGCCTTGTCCCGATCATAGCGGCCTCTGGACGCGTCTGTCAGGACGGCCTTGAAGTGCGTGAGGTGGGCGTCGGCAATTTGCCTGGCACTGGGAAACTCGGCGAGCATGGCATAGACAGACGCCATATGAAGCGACGGAACAAGCGTTTCCAATTCTGGGAACAGAATATTGACCAGACGGGAAACGGATTGCTTGAGTTGCGCACGCTCGTTAACCTTGCCGAATCTGTATCTTGTGAGTGACTTTAGTTCCTCATTGTGGTATGCTGTGTCTGTGTAGGACTTGAGGTCCACATCAGACATGAGCATAGATGCAATCGTCCGCGCGTCAACACGATCTGTCTTGGTTTGACGAAGGCTGAGGCTTTTTCGGTAAAGGTTGGTGTGCAGCGGGTTGAGGACAAAGGTGGGTAGACCATTGTCGAGCAAAAACCCGAGGATGTTGTAACTGTAGTGTCCAGTAGCCTCAAGCCCTACTCTTATTTTGTCTGCCGATGTGGTGCAGGAGCGAATCCGCTGCAACAGCGTCTCAAAGCCCTCCCAGTTGTTGGCAATGGTAAAGACATCAGCCAGCACCTCCCCCTCGGAACTGAGAATGAAACAATCGTGCTTGTCCTTCGCCACATCAATTCCAACGCAAACCATAGCAATACCTCCAGAGTAAAGATTTATGATGCTGCAATCCACAGAACACTTTGCTCTTGTAACCTTGTTCCACATAAACCGTCTGGCGGTATTTAACTGATTAACAAAACTGCAAAGGGCTGTGGTTGGAACCTTTCGCGAACCGTCGAGCGGTAGGAGAATTAAACCGATCCACAGCATCCTTTACAGTGTAGCACACAGCCCTTGGAGAGGGGCTATAAAAACTACTACTCTATAATACAAGGAGAATTATCATGGGCGTTTCCGAAAAAGTCGCGTACCTCAAGGGCCTGATCGAGGGACTCAAGATCGATGCCGATTCCGACTACGGCAAGG
>JBGUWL010000119.1:0-2145 GCA_045221075.1 Acutalibacteraceae bacterium | reverse complement strand
GGACGTCATTGAATCGAATCGCGAGGTAGGGGGCGCAGGCGCAGTGAAACAAGTGCCCTTGGGGTGCTCTGCGCCGGCACGTCATATACCGTACCCGTCCGCCGACGTGCCGCATAAAGCGACACTTCCCGGCTGCTTTCACAGGCAGCCGGATTTTTTATGCTGTTTATAGTTTTGCGTGCCTGTTTAAATCGGATCAAAAAATTATACTTACAAATATAAACATTATTAATTATTCACTGTTATTCGTTATTCATTATTCATTGAGCGAAGTGAAGCGAGCGTTTCCGACCGCACAGGACAGCGGCCAACGCAGGCAGTTCTATCCCTTGCGATCACGTCGCAGACCATAAAGGTTTGCTCAGGCTGTTTTACTGCACGTCTGACATTTCTTTCGGTGCGGCTGCTTGCTGCCGCAGATTCTGTGCGGTTGCGAAAGAAACAGGCACGTCAAAGCACGGGCAGCTAAGAAAACTCAGGATTCTGTTGACACCAGCCGGAAAGTGCCGCTATGTGCGGCACGTCGGCGGAAGATAGCGGTATATGACGTGCCGTCCGCCGCGGGAGTAAAGTATCCCGTGCGAGTTCAGAGCGAAACGTAAGTTGAGCGACAGCGCGAAATCACCACCGGCGGCTCGCCGGGCCCGGTTGACTTTACCTCCCGGATGGTTTAATATAATCATAAGCGAATAAACGAAAAGGATGATCCGATATGAAACTGCAGTTCTGCGCCCCCTGCCTGATGGGACTTGAGGGTATATGCGCCGATGAATTGAAACGGCTCGATATAGAAAACGTAAAGGCCGAAAACGGCAGAGTCCTCTTTGAGGGCGATTTTGACACCCTTGCAAGGGCAAATATATGCTCACGATATTCCGAAAGGATACAGCTCCTTTTGGGTGAATTCCACGTGTACAGCTTTGAGGACCTTTTCAGGGGGGTCAGCAAAATTCCCTGGGAAGACCTGATCGGCAGGCTGGACGCATTTCCCGTAAAGGGTCACAGTGTCAGCTCAAAGCTCAGCAGTGTGCCGGACTGTCAGAAAATAATCAAAAAGTCCGTGGCAAAAAGACTGGGCGCAAAATACGGCACAAGCTGGCTTGAAGAAACCGGCAGCCTTCATCAGATACAGTTCCTCATCATTAAGGACCGGTGCAGCATACTCATGGACACCACCGGCGCAGGCCTGCACAAAAGGGGGTACCGCGCCATATCTGCCGCCGCGCCCATAAAGGAGACCCTTGCGGCTGCCATGGCCGATCTTTCAAGGGTGCGTCCCTTCAGCACTGTCATCGACCCCTTCTGCGGTTCGGGCACCATACTCATAGAGTCGGCTCTTAAGGCTCTGAACATTGCGCCGGGCATCAACAGGCACTTTGCGGCGGAACGCTGGAGCACCGTTCCCTCGGTGGTCTGGACACAGGAAAGAGAGCGCGCAAGGGAGCTTGAACGACACGACGCGGAATTTCAGGCCTTCGGCAGCGACATTGACGACGAAGCCGTTGCTCTTTCAAAGGCCAACGCAGAAAAGGCCGGAGTCGGCGACAGGATACACATTGAAAAGCGGGACATACGGGACTTTGCGCCGGAACACGAACGAGCCGCCGTGATATGCAACCCGCCCTACGGAGAGCGCCTTCTTGACATGGAGCAGGCAAGGGAGCTGTACCGCATCATGGGCGAAAGGTTCATACAGCGTCCGGGCTGGAGCTACAGCATCATCAGTCCCGACGACAGCTTTGAGGATGTCTTCGGCCGTCCCGCCGACAAGCGCCGCAAGCTCTACAACGGCATGATAAAATGCCAGCTCTATATGTACTTCAAAGCCCGCTGAAACCCTATTGGAGTCATGAGTGTGGTGTAAAATGTGGAATTATTTGAGTTAGGAATTAGGAGTGTGGAGTTAGGAGTTGTGGAGTTAGAAGTGTGGAGGTTTTAATGTGGAATGTGGAAAGTGGAATTGTTTGAGTATTTGGAGCGTGAAAAGTGAAGGGTGGTTAAAAGCCATCCGGCACGCCGGACTGTCCGGATTCCGCAAGACCGTCAGCTGGCAAATCATCTTCAAAGTCGTCCAACACACTGTACTGTTCGTACTCCGCAAGATCGTATGTAGGCGCATATCCGCTGCCCGGGGGCTTTATCCGG
>JBGUWL010000118.1:0-30604 GCA_045221075.1 Acutalibacteraceae bacterium | reverse complement strand
AACTCCCATTAAAAGCAGACAAAGTCTGCTTTTAATAGCGCGTCAGCGCGTCGGAGTTTGCATGAGACGTCATCTGTGCGTATGCACAGATGGGCGCCGCCTAAGGCGGCGCCTTTTCCGATTAAAAGTGTCAGCTTTTAATCGGAAAACAGTATGAACAAAGACCCTGCATGATACGTGCAGGGTCTTTGTTATGATACTCTTCTGTCCTTTTATCAGCCTTTTATTGAGGATCAGTATGAATTCTCGGGTGCTTTCACTGCCCCTGACAAAGGACAGTCTGAGCGGTCTGCCTGTTCACATGATAACAGTATCACACTTTATTTACAGAAAAAGAGCCGCATCCAAAGGACACGGCTCTCCATGAAAACGAAGCACAGGTTCACTTTTCTGCGGGCTCCCATTTGCATCTCACGGGAGACACGATCGAACCCTCCTTTTTCATTGCGGTCATAGCCTTATCAACGACCTTGCGGTCAAGACCTGTCAGTTCGGCTATCTTACCGGCGTTCAGCGGCTCACCTGCTTTTTTCATCTCTTCAAGGATCATCTCTTTTTCGTCCATAGTGTTCGTCCTCCTTTTTGTTTGGTTGATCTATGTACATATATTACATCATATATTGACCCGGATTGCAATAGCAGGCTGAAAAGAATTTGGTTCTGCACCTGAAAACCGGGAGCTTCCCGCGTTCCGGAGGAGAAGCGAAGCGGCGGAGAAAAGCCCTCAGGCGAGCGCCGGCACGCAGGAGAAGACAATACTTTGTGCGCAGGCTCTGCGCTGTGAATCAGTCCCTGTCGGCGTTTTTAACAGTTTTATTCTATATTTCTCATTAATATATTGAAACTCCATAATAATTATGCTACAATGACTTTGTATACATTATTTTAGTATCACTCCTGCGGGTCTGCCCCGGGGTGAGCTGTTATGAAAGGGTGAGCTATTATGAAATGGAAAAAAGTCCTTGCGGCGGCGTTCTTTTCCGCAATGATAATACCCTTCGGGGCTGTCTCTGCTTCCGCAGAGCCTGTTGAAGTTTACGGAAATTGGGTGGATTTCGACTCGATGACACAGGACGAGTATGTTCCCGGCGACCTTGTGATAAACGGCGGTGCCGATCTTAACGGACATACCCTTTACGTAGGCGGCAATCTGGTGATGGACGGTGATGTTGACATCAACGGCGGCACGCTTGAGGTTGCAGGAAGCTTTACCACCGAAAGCGACGTTTCTCTTAACGGCGGCAGGGTAGATGTAGGCGGAAATTTCTACCACAAGAACGGACGTCTTGACATCGGCGGGGGATATCTGAGAGTAGGCGGCGAATACCGTCTGCAGAGCATCAGTGTTGACGAAGGCGGAAATGCCGTTTTCGGCAATTCCTACGGTACCATTGAAATGAACGGCGCAAACGACTATTTCCGTGTTGACGGCGCCTTCATAGACCAGAGCTATTTCGGCGACGGCGCGTCCTATAATGACCTGAGTGACGGCACCCTGGAGCTTAAGGGCGACTTTCTGCAGATAAGCAGCAGCACCAACAACTTCAATGCCGTCGGTAACCATAAGGTCATCTTTACCGGTGACGGCGTACAGACCATAACCTTTGAATCTACCGCAGGCTCGGGCTTTAATATCCTTGCAGGCTCCACAAACGATAATGTCAATATTACTGCGGGTTCCTTCAGACGTGTGGATGCCGATTCCACCCTGGGCAGCTTTACCCAGTACCGCAGTCTCGATATCAACGGCAGCACCCTGACCGTTGCAAAGGACATGACCCAGAAGGGCAATATAACCGTAAACGGCGGAAAGCTGGCCGTAAAGGGCAGCTATGAACAGAATGACGGTTATCTTGACCTTGACGGCGGACGTGTGGAGGTCACCGGCAGCTACCGTATGCAGACCGCCTCCGCAGACGAAAACGGCGCTGTTTCATACGGACAGTCATACGGCGTTCTGAAGATGAATGACCCCGAGGACTATATGCTTGTGGGCGGCGATTTTGTTGCCCAGAGCTACTTTGGTGACGGCGCAAGCTACAATGACCTCCGAAACGGCACACTGGAGCTTAAGGGCAATTTCAAACAGATAGCCAGCTCCACCAACAACTTTAACGCATCTGAGGACCACAAGGTTATCTTCTCCGGAAGCGATACCCAGACCGTCAGCTTTGAATCTGTCGGTTCCAGCGGATTTGCGGTTCTTTACGGAACACCCAACAAAAAGGTGAACATAACCGGACGCATCAGTAAGATCGGCGCAGATACCACTGTTGCAGGCTTTGTTCAGTACGGCAGGCTTGACGTGAACGGCAAGAGCTTTACCGTGACCGGCGCAATGACGGAAAACGGCAATGTGACCATAAACAGAGGCAGACTGACGGTACAGGGAAGCTATACCCATCAGAACGGCTCCCTTGACCTTGACAACGGTTCCCTGCGTATCAGCGGAAACTACCGTCTGCAGACCGCTTCCGTGGATGCAAACGGCAAGACAAAATACGGTGTTTCCTACGGTACTCTGAAAATGAACGATCCCTCCGACTATATGCTGGTAAGCGGCACCGTCTTTATCCAGAGCTATTACGGCGACGGCGAAAGCTACAACGACCTTACCAACGGTATACTTGACCTCAAGGGCAATTTCTATCAGTACAGCAGCAGCACCAACAACTTCAACGCAACAGGAAACCACAAGGTGCGTTTTGTGGGAACGAAGCAGCAGACCGTGAACTTCGCCAGCGAAGGCAGCTCCGGCTTCAATATCCTGGCCGGCACACAGAATACAAATGTTGCCATCACCCAGGGACGCATCAACAAAATAGGCGCAAATACACAGATCGCATCCTTCTATCAGTTCGGCACCATGGACGTTGCCGGCAAGAACTTTACCGTCAGCGGCGACATGACCCAGCGGGGAAACATTAACGTCAATAAGGGTGCCTTCAATGTGGGCGGAAACTATCTGCACCGTCAGGGAAGCCTTGACCTTAATAACGGCCGTGTCAATATTGACGGAGATTACCGTATTCAGAGAGTTACCGGACAGAACAGCAGCGGCGGAAACGTCTACGGAGTTTCTTACGGTACCCTGAAAATGAACGACGAAAACGACTACCTCTGTGTCGTCGGAAAGATGGTTGACCAGAGCTACTACGGCGACGGAAGCTCATACAACGATCTTACGGCCGGCACACTGGAGCTTAAAGGCGACTTCTATCAGATAGCAAGCTCATCCAGCAACTTCAACGCAAAGGGAGATCATAAGGTCATCTTCTCCGGAGCCGATACCCAGCGTGTGGAATTCAAGAGCGAAGGTTCTGGCTTCAACATCCTTGCGGGTACACCAAACAAGAACGTCAGGATAATCAACGGACGCATCAGCACCATCGGCGCAGATACCACCGTTGCGGCCTTTACCCAGTACGGCAGTCTTGACGTGAACGGAAAGAAATTCACCGTTACCGGCGCGTTCGTTGAAAACGGAAACGTAAAAGTCGGTTACCTTGGAGTAATGACGGTCAAGGGCAATTATACCCATCAGAACGGTTCTCTTGACCTTGAAGCAGGAAAGCTTGTTGTCGGCGGCAACTACCGTCTCCAGAAGGAAACTAAGGACGCAAACGGCAAGACAAAATACGATGCATCCTACGGTACCCTCAAAATGAATACTCCCGGCGACTACATGTCAGTAAGCGGAGCGTTCTTTGCCCAGAGCTACTACGGCGACGGCTACTATTACAATGACCTGACGCGCGGTACTCTTGAGCTTAAGGGTAATTTCTATCAGTACAGCAGCAGTACCAACAACTTCAACGCAAAGGAAAACCACGTTGTGCTGTTTACAGGCACAAAGAAGCAGACCGTCAGCTTTGCTTCACCCGGTACATCGGGCTTCAATATCCTTATGAGCAGCGAAAACGCGAACGAGGACGTTGACATTACCGCAGGACGCATCAACACCTGTGTGGATGTCACCATAAACAGTTTCGTCCAGTACGGAAATATGACCCTGGGACAGTTTGCGTTTACCGTAAAGGGCGACATGACCCAGAAGGGCAATATCACCGTGGATCAGGGAACCTTCACTGTGGGCGGCACCTACCTCCACACGGACGGCAGTCTTGATCTTGGCAGCGGCAGGGTGACCGTGGGCGGCGACTACCGTATACAGAAGATTACCAAAAAGACCGCTTCCGGCAACGTATACGGCAATTCCTACGGAACACTTAAAATGCGTATGCCCGACTGTTATCTCTGTGTGGGCGGAAAGATGGTGGTACAGAGCTACTACAGCGAGGGCGACAGCTATAACGCCATATATAACGGCACACTGGAGCTTAAGGGCGACTTCTATCAGATAGTCGGTTCTCCCTCCAACTTCAACGCATACCCCGACCACAAGGTCATTTTCTCAGGAGCGGCTACCCAGCGTGTTGAATTCAAGAACAGCAGCTCCGGCTTCGGCACCCTTGCCGGCACACCCAACAAGGATGTCAGGATAATCAACGGACGGTTCAGAAAAATAGGCGCAGAGTCAACTCTCGCAACCCTTACCCAGTACGGCGACCTTGACCTTGACGGCAATAAGCTGACCGTTACCGGCGCCGTGGTCCAGAAGGGCAATATAGACCTTAACGGCGGCACACTGGTCGCAAAGGCCTCCTACAGCCATCGGGACGGCAGACTGTATTTTGACGGCGGTTCCCTGAAAGTATCAGGCACCTACCGTCTCCAGACAGAGGGCAAGGACGACAGCGGCAGCACCGTATACAAGAATTCCTACGGTGTCATCAGAATGGACAATGCAGCAGACTATATGATCGTATACGGCGACGCATATTTCCAGAGCTACTACAGCAACGGCAGCAGCTATAACTATCTTACAGACGGTACCATGGAATTCAAGGGCAATTTCCGTCAGCTGAACGGCGGAAACTACGGTTTCAGAGCCGAGGGCAGACATATCGCAAAATTCACCGGCACAAAGACCACGGTCATCGAATTTGCATCCCCCGGTTTTTCAAAGTTCAATTATTTAGTCATCGGCGCAAGTCTTGACTGCAGCGCCTTCCTGGGTGAGGGTACTACGGTAAGATATGAGGGTCTTGCGGACACCGCAACTCTTCTCAACATCTCCTATGCTCCCCATAGCACTGTCGTTGTGGGTGACACCACCGATATCGAAATGATCGCTTACGGCGGAAAGGCTCCCTACCGCTTTGCAGTGTACTACAAGGAGAACTCCACAGGCGCCTACAAGAAGCTGTCCGATTTCAGCACTGAGAAGAAATACGCCATCACTCTCAACACCCTTGGCACACACCTTGTGCGCGTTACCGCAAAGGACGCAAAGGGCAGGATATCCTATTCCGAGTTTACAATGACCGTTGTTGAACCTCCCGTAAACACCTCCACATTAAGCACCGAGAGAGCTCTTCCGGGTCAGGAGGTCAGCTTCCGGTTCAGAACCGAAAAGGGTGTGGGACCCTATGAGTATGCGGTGGACGTCAAGACAAAGGCCGACGGGGAATACCGTCTGTGGTCTGACTACAGCGCAATTCAGGCTCCGCCTTACATCTCGAGCTACAACGGCAAGAAGTATTTTCGCATAAGATCACGGGACAGCCTTGGCCATGTTTCTGAAAAGGAGCTTGTTCTTACCGTCTCCGATGAGCTTTTCTGTACGGCGACCATTTCCGCCGACACCATAAAGCTGGGCGAGACCGTCACCGTGAACTGCGGCGCTATGGGCGGCACTGCTCCATACACCTACAGCGCAGTATACAAAAAGCAGAGTGCATCGAGCTTCATGACCCTGAGAGACTATGAAGAAGGCACATCCATCGTTTTCACGCCCAAATATAACGGTACCTATACTCTCCGTGTCCGTGTCAAGGATGCGGCAGGCAAGGTGGTCAGCAAGGACTTTACCGTTACCGTTACAAAATAAAACACAAGGGGATCACTGAACGGTTCACGCTTACGGACCGGAGATCCCACAAAAAACCGGAGGATACAGTAGGAAATGACCGTATCCTCCGGAATTTTTTCGCTATGGACTATGAAGAAGGCACATCCATCGCAACGGTACCTATACCCTCCGTGTCCGTGTCAAGGACGCGGCAGGCAAGGTGGTCAGCAAGGACTTTACCGTTACAAAATAAAACACAAGGGGATCACTGAACGGTTCACGCTTACGGACCGGAGATCCCAATAGAAAACCGGAGGATACAGTGGGTAATGACTGTATCCTCCGGATTTTTTTCGCTGTTCAGATCACTGGCGGGAGCCGTATATATGAACGGGGCAAGATCCTGCGGGACTGCAGGAAAGAAAATATCGGCAGAGCGAACAGGGACAACACCGCACCGCGCAAAGAGCAGCACATACGCCTGACTTTTTCCGTCATCCTGCTCCATCACCTTGGAATATATTATCCCACAGGATAACGACGCTTGTGTAAGATAATAGACCACATTCATATCTTTGTGATAATTCGACCTTTTCAGGTCGAAAAAGTCCTGTTTTGTGTGGAAATTGGAAGTACTTTAACGGTCAGGAATCATGCTCAGGCTCGTCGCTGCATATTATCAGCTCACGGGCGTAGGGGAGGGTGCTGATGGTGTCGCAGAAAACGTGCCACTCGTCCAGCTTGTGGTTCTTGCGGGCGTGGTAAATGTTTATCAGGGTCTCGTAGTTCATGGTGCAGGTGCGCATCTGGTCGTAGCTTGAGGGAAGAAGCTGGATTATGTCGTACCAGTACTGCTTGTCCTTTGTGGAAAGGAATTTCTGCCGCAGCTCCTCCAGCCTGTCTATTATCATTTTCATTGTGCCGAGGGTGTCGTCGTCCATTTTGTCAACGCTGAACTGGCTCAGGTCAAAGGGCGCGGAGGTGATCCTGTGCATGGTGCTGGTGGAATTTGCAACGGTCGCTACCTTGTAGGTGTCGTATTCCTTCCACCAGTACATGGGGGCGGTGATGTCCATGGACACAAGCACCTGACGCAGGAATTTTCTGTGGTCGCTGCCGGCCTTTCTCAGACGCACCGCAAGGGAAAGATCGTTTTCCCCCAGGACGAAGTTTCCGTTCTCGTCAAAGTAGCTGTCAGACCTTGCCCAGCTGTTCATAGGGTTGCGGGCGCCCCGTATGGCGTTTTTGAAGTTCATTACTTCTATGTTGGTTATCTTGAGCATTTTTTGTACCTGCCTTTTTATTTTTTCTTTATCTGGAATTTGTAGCAGAACCGGGTGATAAGTCCTTCCGGTACGAGACGCTTTACAAACCTCAAGCTCTTTATCTTAAATGTTGGCACCACATACAGTCTGCCCCTGAGCACCCCGTCAATTCCCTGCTTTGCCGCCATAGAGCTTGTGATGGGGCGGGAGGAGAATTTTACCTTTGCAACGGCGTTGAATTCCGTGTCAACGGGTCCGGGACAGAGTGCGGAGATCTTTACCATGCTCTTACGGCGGCGCAGCTCTTCACGGATGGCTCCCGTCAGGCTCACCACATAATTTTTTGTTGCGTAATAGGTCGCCATATAGGGACCGGAAAAGAATCCCGCGACCGACGCCACGTTGAGGATGTACCCCCTGTCCTTTGCAAGGAAGTCCTGCAGAAACAGCTTTGTCAGGACGTGAACGGCAACAAGGTTCGTGTTTATCATTTCAAGCTCGGTGTCAAGGTCCGTTTCGTCAAAGAAGCCGCAGCCGCCGAAGCCGGCGCAGTTTACCAGCATTTCAATGTCCTGTCCCTGAAGCACCTCGTGCAGCTTTTTACATTCTTCTATGCGGGAAACGTCGCACCGGATGCACCTTGCGTGATCTCCCAGCTCGGCTTTCAGCTCCTCCAGCCGGTCGGCGCGGCGGGCGGCGATCATCACGTCCCAGCCCCTTTTTACAAGCTCTCTTGCAATATCTCTCCCGATGCCCGAGCTTGCACCAGTCACAAGCGCCAGCATAAAAGACCCCCTTATTATTTTATCTGATAGACCCTCCTGGCGTTCTCGCAGGTGACTGACAGCACCTCGTCGATGGTGACATTCTTTATCTCCGCGATCTTCTTTGCGGCAAAGAGTATCATCCCTGAGTCGCAGCGCTTTCCCCGGAAGGGCACGGGCGCAAGATAGGGGCAGTCCGTTTCCAGTACCAGTGAGGTCAATGGGATCTCCTCCACCACCTCAACGGCCTTGCGGGCGTTCTTGAAGGTCACCACACCGCCCATGCCGATATACATGCCGAGCTTCACGGCTTCACGGGCCATCTCCCGGCTGCCGGAAAAGCAGTGGATTATTCCCTTGGGACGGTATTTCTTTACAAAGTCCAGTACGTCCCCATGGGCCTCACGGTCGTGTATCACCACGGGCAGCGAAAGCTCATTTGCCATCTCAAGCTGCTTTGCAAAGACCTGCTTCTGCAGCTCCTTCGGAACGTCATAGTAATAGTCCAGTCCGATCTCACCCACGGCCACCGCCTTTTTGTCGTCAAGAAGGCTGCGTATTATCTCCAGCTCCTCGATGCTGTTTTCGTTGGCACATTCGGGATGTATGCCCACAGCGGCGTACATTTTGTCATAGCGGTGTGCAAGCTCCAGACTGAACATTGAAGTCTCAACGGTAGTACCCTGGTTCACTATTCCGCATACGTCCTTTGCGAAGAGTATTTCAAGAATGTCGTCCCTGTCCTCGTCAAAGGCCTCGTCGTCATAGTGGGCGTGTGTGTCAAAGATGTTTTCCATTGTTATTCCTCTTTCCGGTGTTTCTGTGTTCTGTGTATATTATAAGTCATGGGACAGACTGTGTCAATTTGATGAAGGGGATAAATTTCCGGAGAGATATACTGAATGTATCGGATAATAATTTAATACTATCTGTAGAATATCTGACCGAATTGCTACTTATATAACGAATTGTATAATTATAGTATAAACTACCATTTGTAATGACTTTCGGTGATAAGACCGGCATATAGCATTATACTAAAGGTATAATAATTATAAGATATACTAATTATTGAAACTACTGTTCCGACGGAACTGACTCGGGGCATAATACTATATACAAACAGTAAATAATAAATAAAGAAATACTATATGTATATTATTGGCGATTTTTAAAAAATAGCTTTTTTATGACACGGATTTGTGGTATAATATATCCGTATATGTTTGTTTGCGATACTTTTATACTAACATCAGGCAGAAAGGACGCCAGGGATCGTAGTCAGGGCTGTCTGATATCAGTATTAAACATGGAGCCAAGCTCCGACAGGCCCGCCTGATCTGAGCGGGCAGCGCAGTCAACAGACGCATGGTACCCGCCGCCTGAAGAGACTGGGATATCGGCGTTTGTTATACGGATCCTTAAAAGAATGGAGATGCAGGAATGTCTGAACTGATAAATTATGAGATATGCGAGGGTGTGTCCTTTGGCTGTGTCCGGGACGACCGTTTCAAGGCCGGAAGGCTTGTAATAAAGCTGCTGGTCCCGCTGAGCCGTTCAACGGCGGCGGCAAATGCCCTGTTGTCCTGGGTGCTGACCCGGTCGTGCAGTAAGTACCCCGATTTTACTTCCCTAAACCGGAAGTTAGGGGATCTTTACGGCGCGGCTCTCTATCCCTCTGTGCGGAGGATAGGAGATTTTCAGCTTATATCCATATCGGCCTCGGGGCTGGACGACAGATACTCCCTGGAGGGCGAGTCGGTGTCGTCGGAGCTTGCGGAGCTTTTGTGTCAGATACTCTTTGAGCCGAAGCTCATCGACGGGCGGTTTGACCCTGAGGATATAGAACAGGAAAGACGTCAGCTTCTTGAAAATATCGACTCCGAATACAGCGACAAGCGCAGCTTTGCAATAAACCGCTGTATCGAGGTGATGTGCCGGGAGGAGCTGTATTCCATCGGAAGATACGGCACCCGTAAGGACGTTGAGGACCTGACTCAGGAGCAGCTTATGAACGCATGGAAAAAGCTGCTGGAAAATGCGGTGGTGTCCGTGACCATGCTGGGAAGTGCCGACCCTGCAATGGCGATAGAGCGTTTCAGACAGTATTTCGGCGTAAGACCCCGCAGGATGAAGGGCAGCACCCAGATAGTTTCTCAGTCGGGAGAGGTGAAGCGCATTACCGAGACCGACGAGATATCACAGTCAAAGCTGGTCATGGGCTACCGCTGTGCCTATCCGCAGACAAAGCGTCAGCGCATTGCAAACACCCTGATGTCCGTCATACTGGGCGGAACACCCACCTCAAAGCTCTTTGTCAACGTGCGTGAAAAGCAGAGCCTCTGTTACTACTGCGCCGCAAGGGCCGACAACGAAAAGGGTATATTGATAATCGACAGCGGTGTTGAGACCGATAATATAGACAGGACCGAAAAGGCAGTCACAGAACAGGTGGAGCTGCTGAAAAAGGGCATTATCTCCGACGAAGAGATGATCGCGGCGAAGCTTGCGGCGAAAAACGCATTTCTCTCCGCCACCGACAGCCTTGCCGCTCTGGACGCCTTCTATACAAACAGCATTCTGAGGGATGAGATACTCTCTCCCACAGAGGCCGCAGAGATCGTTGAGACCATTACAAAGGAAGAGATCGGCGAGATGTCCTCCCGGATAGAGCTTGATACGGTGTATTCCCTTGTGGGCAACTGACAGGACTCTGAGCCGCCGGCGCGGCCTGCTCTATTCCGACAGGCAGCTGTGTCACCGGCGCTGCAATATACCAGAAAAGAGGTGCTGACCGCAGCTTGCGGCATTATATGAATTACACTGAATTAACCGACGAACGCTTCGGCGAAAAATATTACACCCTGAAACACCCCACCGGACTGAGGATAATGGTCTGCCCCAAGGCAGGTTTCAACTCAACCTACGCCGTTATCGGAACACATTTCGGTTCCGTCAACTCCACCTTTATCCACAACGGCAAAAAAGTAATGGTCCCCGACGGGACCGCCCATTACCTTGAGCATAAGCTCTTTGAGAGCGAAGAGGGAGACGCTTTTACACAGTATGCAAAGACGGGAGCATCGGCAAACGCCTATACCTCCTTTGATACCACCTGCTATCTGTTTTCCTGTACCGAAAGGTTTGACGAATCCCTTGAGATACTTTTCGACCTGATACAGTCCCCCTATTTCACTCCCGAGACCGTGGCAAAGGAGCAGGGGATAATCGGTCAGGAGATAAAGATGTACGAGGACAGCCCCGAGTGGCGGGTACACATGAATCTACTCCAGGCTATGTATGTGCTCCATCCCATCAACAAGGATATCGCCGGAACGGTGCAGACCATCGCCGAGATAACTCCCGAGGTCCTCTACGAATGCTACAACAGCTTCTATAACCTGAACAACATGGTGCTCTGTGTTGCGGGAGACGTTGACCCGGAAGAGGTGCTGAGGATCGCCGACAGCAAGCTGAAACCCAACGAGCCTGTTGTGACGGAGAGCGTATTCCCCGACGAGCCCTATGAAGTGGGACTTCCGTATATTGAACAGACCCTGCCCGTCACCGTTCCCCAGTTTTCTCTGGGCTTTAAGGAGAAATGCGGAGAGGGCTTTGTCAGCACAAAGGAGCATCTCTGCACCGCCATAATGCTGGAGGCTTTTGCGGGAGAAGGCTCAGAACTGTATCGTGAACTGCTGGACGCGGGACTTATCAATTCCAGCTTCGGCACCGAATATATGGAGGGCGTGGGATACCGCCTTGTGATCTTTGAGGGTGAGACCCAGCAGCCGTCTGTGGTCGCCGAAAAAATAAAAGCTGCGGTCCGCCGCCTGCACGAGACAGGCGTCTCGGAAGAGGACTTTGAAAACGCCAGAAAGGTGGTCTACGGACGCATCGCCCGAAGCTGCGACAGTCCCTCGGCCATTGCCGCGGATATGCTCAACGCCGTCTTTACCGGAAGAAAGCTGTTTGAATCCTCTCAGCTCATCGGCGGCATAACCCTTGATGACGTAAACGAACGACTGAAGGACCAGCTTGATCCGGACAACTGCTGTCTGTCGGTGATAAAGGGCATTGACGCGGCGGCGGTATAAAGGCTTTGCCGGAGGGATATTGTCCCCTGCCGGCATTAAAGAGGAATGTATATGTATAATGTAAGGTTTCCCGGTCTGGGACTGGACATGCAGATAGATCCGGTGGCGCTTACAGTCGGCGGCTTCAAGATATACTGGTACGGGCTGATAATCGGGGCGGGCTTTGTGCTGGCTCTGATATTTGCCCTTAAAAGCCTGAAACGCTTCGGAATACCAAAGGAAGGCTTTATTGACTGCGTTTTTGTGGGGCTTATCTGCGGCATACTGGGCGCCCGGATATATTATGTGATATTCCGGTGGGAGTATTATTCAGGTCACCCTGACGAGCTTTTTGCCATTCACAACGGAGGACTTGCCATCTACGGCGGAGTTATCGGCGGTCTTTTAGGCGGCTGTATCGTTGCAAAAATGAAAAAACTGCCCATTCCCGCCATGCTTGACGTGGGTGTGATGGGATTCCTTATTGGTCAGGGTCTGGGACGCTGGGGCAACTTCTTCAATCAGGAGGCTTTCGGGACCCCTACTGACCTGCCATGGAGGATGGTCAGCGAAAACACCGGGGGCGTGGGTGTGCATCCCTGCTTCCTTTATGAGTCCCTGTGGTGTCTGTTGGGATTCTTTCTGCTGTGGCTGTTCAGCTGCAGGTTCCGGAAATATGACGGGCAGATATTCCTTTTGTACCTTGTATGGTACGGCCTGGAACGTATGCTGGTGGAGGGACTTCGCACCGACAGTCTTTATACTCCGATCTTCGGACTGAGGGTGTCGCAGGTGGTTGCGGCCGTTACCGTCATCGCGGGTATCGTGCTGCTGATAGTGTTCCGCAAGCGCAGGGTCATGGCCGTGAACGCCGTCGCTTCCGACATAACGGACGACAAGGCGGACATTCCGGCAGCCGTGGGTGCGGATAAAGCAGCGGACATCGCCCCGGACAACAAGTCGGATAAAGTACCGGATAACGCACCTGACAGCGTGTCGGAGAATATACCCGACAAATGACCGGGCAGCCCGTCAGACAATACGCCGGACAATGCTCCGGATAATGATTAGGGCAATGCTCCGGACAGTACATCGGACATAAAAAGCAATAATACGGATGTGCGGGGAAATATCCCTGCCGCCGGTAATACATAAAGGAGAATGAGCTATGGCAACCGTTATCAGCGGAAAGGAAGTTTCCGCAAAGGTAAGAGAAGAGGTGCGCCGTGAATGCGAGGCGCTGAAGGAAGAGGGTATCACTCCCGGACTTGCGGTCATCATCGTGGGTGACGATCCCGCTTCAAGAGTCTATGTGAACAACAAGAAAAAGGCCTGCGCCGAGGTGGGTTTTGTGTCGGAGGAATATGCCCTTCCCGCAGAGACCACACAGCAGGAGCTTATGGAGCTTATCGCAAAGCTGAATGAGGACGACCGCATCAACGGCATACTCTGTCAGCTTCCCCTGCCCCGTCATCTTGACGAAAAGGAGGTCATCAACGCCATCTCTCCCGCAAAGGACGTTGACGCCTTCCATCCCTTCAACGTGGGAAAGATAATGATAGGCGATTATGATTTTCTGCCCTGCACTCCTGCGGGCGTTATGGAGCTTATCCATTATGCGGGTATCAGCGCCGAGGGCAAGACCTGCGTAATAGTTGGACGCAGCAATATCGTGGGCAAGCCCATGGCCATGCTGCTGCTCCACGAAAACGGCACCGTCACTATCTGCCACAGCAGGACAAGGAACCTTAAGGAGATCTGCCTTGGAGCGGACATACTTGTTGCCGCAGTGGGCAAGCCCCGGTTCATCACTGCCGATATGGTAAAGGAAGGCGCCGTTGTGCTGGATGTGGGAATAAACCGTGACGAAAACGGTAAGCTCTGCGGAGATGTGGACTATGCCTCGGTTGAGCCGAAGGCGTCCTATATAACTCCCGTTCCCGGCGGCGTGGGTCCCATGACCATCGCAATGCTGATGAAGAACACCATCAAGGCCGCAAAGCTCCAGAAACGGTAACGCTCCCTGCGTTCGCTCAATGACCGGAGAGCGCAGTGAAACAAGTACCCTTGGGGTGCTGCCGCACCCTATTTCGCGTTCACATTCAATAGCATCCGGCAGTCAAGTGCCGCGGTTACGGCTGTATTACGGTCGGTTTATTATCAGATATAACAGGCACGTTAAACCATGAACAGCGCATGAAATACAAAATCCCGATGACAGCAGCCGGAAAGAGAAACGCGGAAGCGCTCACTGCGTTTCGCTCAATGAATAACAGTGAATAATGAATAATTAATAATATTTTGTGTACTGGTGTCCGGAACTGACAGTATACCCCATACGACATAATTGTTTACATATATAGTATATAGCGATCCGGAATAATAACAGCCAAACGGCAGGGTCCGGGACTGGGTCCCGACATAGTATTGTAACAAACAGAAGGAGTGACAGATGATGAAAATACCGTTTTCACCGCCGGATATAGGAGAAGAAGAAATAAACGAGGTCGTTGATACCCTGCGCAGCGGGTGGATAACCACGGGACCAAAGACAAAGAAGTTTGAAAACCAGCTTACGTCCTATTGCATGAGCGACAGAACGGTATGTCTTGACTCATGTACCTCCGCCCTTGAAATGACACTGCGCCTGCTGGGTGTAAAAAAAGGGGACGAGGTCATCGTTCCGGCCTATACATATACCGCCACCGCCAGCGCCGTGTGCCATGTGGGGGCAAAGCCGGTGATGATAGACTGCGCGCCCAACTCCATACAGATGGACTATGACCGTCTGCCGTCCCTGATAACCACAAACACAAAGGCGGTCATTCCCGTTGACGTGGGAGGAGTGCCCTGTGATTATGACAGGGTGTTTGACGCCGTTACCGCAAAGAGGGCGCTTTTTGTTCCGAGAAGTCCCCTGCAGGAGGTCTTCGGACGTCCGGTGGTGCTTGCGGACAGCGCACATTCACTGGGGGCAAGAAGAAACTTCCTTCGCACCGGAGCCATTGCGGACTTTACCGCTTTTTCCTTCCACGCCGTAAAGAACCTGACCACAGGCGAGGGCGGCGCCGTTACATGGAAAAAGCATACCGAGCTTGACAGCGACGAGCTGTACCGTCAGTTCATGCTGCTCTCCCTTCACGGCCAGACAAAGGACGCTCTCTCAAAGACCCAGCTTGGTTCGTGGGAGTATGATATAATCGGACCCTACTTCAAATGCAATATGACCGATATCATGGCGTCCATAGGTATCGCCCAGCTTGACCGTTTTCCCGCCATGCTGAAGCGCCGCCGCAAGCTCATTGAGTTCTATAACCGGGAGCTTTCCGACCAGAGCGTTTCGGTGCTGCAGCACTATTCCGAAAAGGAAAGGTTCTTTTCCAGCGGACATCTCTACCTTGTAAAGCTGATGTGGCAGGACGAGGAGTACCGCAACAATGTCATCAAAAGAATGGCGGAGATGGGTGTCGCGACAAACGTACATTATAAGCCGCTGCCTATGATGACGGCATACAGCCGGATGGGATATGACATCAAGGATTTCCCCAACGCATATGATATGTACAAGAACGAGATAACCCTGCCTCTGTATTCAAGGCTTACGGATGACGAGGCGCAGTATGTCATGGACTGCTTCAAAAAGGTCCTGAGATCATGATGACCTTCGGTCGCTTATGCGTTACTCCGGATATCCCCGACATTATTATATAGTAACACCAACACCCTGCCCTTGCCGGCAGGGTGTTTTGTCTGGGCGCAAAAGCTCCCGATCGGTTACAAAATCGTTAACAACTTTGTAATATGTTATTTTTGCTCAGGCGGCAAAAAGATATAGGAAAAGCTCCGGAGGATAAAAACAGGTGGTGAAAAACAATTAAAGTAATAAAGGCCGTAAATAAGCCGTTTTTTTAATCATCATGTGACCGCAGCACTACACGCTTTCGGATATTTGTGACTGAATATAACCAAAAACGGCTCAGAATTGGGATGGGATACTGTTTTTTGGACGTTTTTTTAAAAATTCGGAAATGCTGATAAACAGCGGGATTTCCGGCGATACACCGTCTGATATGTGAACCTAAACGAGCAAATTGATAAATTTTTTTGATGTGTAACAAGATTGTAATTATGTTTTTACGTATTGCACATAAAAAAGAGGGGATATTTTCAGAAAGGAATCGAATTATGGGACAGAAGTGCAACTGAATTGCACTTATCGTAAGGGTGGACTACTTGTCATTGTTAAAACTGCACAAAAAGTTGCGGCTGTCTTGTTTGACAATCACGAAGGAAGGGTATATAATAGCATCATCAACTAAAAACCGCCTGCAAAAACAAATGGTTACAAATTGTAAACGCAGGTCAGTCGAAGGAGATAATTACTATGGAAACAAACAAGAAAAATCGCAGCAGCTTCAAAAAAGCTCTGTCAGTTATATTGATGGGCAGTGTATGTCTTACCGCTGCTCTTACAGTAGGTTCAATGACAAAGAAGGTTACCGTTACCGACGGCAACGAGACAGTTACAATAAGCACACTCAATCCCGATACCGAATCAGTTCTTTCAAAGTCAGGCCTTCAGCTTGGCGAGAACGACAAGCTGGTCCGCACAGAGGATGAGGGCAACGGCGTAAACATCTCTATCATCAGAGCTCTTGACGTTGAGTCTTCCGACCCCGGCAAGAACACAGGCTTCAATGAAAGCTCCGTTGCAGATTCACTTCTCTCAGCTGGCATGACACTGAGCGACAACGAGTCCATCTCTCTGGCAGCCGCTCTTGAGAACAGCGGTTCAGAGACCGAAGTAAAGCTTTCAAGACACGAGATCACCGTTGACGTAAGAGGCAAGAGCGTAACAAAGTATGTTCCTGCCGGAACCGTAGAGAACGCTCTTGAGTTCCTTGATGTAAAGCTCGGCACCAGCGATGTTGTTGATGTTGACCTTGAAAAGGAAGTAGAGAACGGCATGAAGATCGTGGTCAAGAAGGTTGAATACAAGACCAAGACTGAAGTCGAGACCATTGACTACGAAACAGTATACAAAGATAGCGACGAGCTCTTTGTGGGCGATTCAAAAGTCCAGACCGAAGGCCAGGAGGGTGAACGCACCATCGTGACCAAGGAGACTTTCGTAAACGGCAGGATCGATTCTACCGAGACCGTAAGCAACAAGGTAACAAAGGAGCCTGTTGACAAAGTTGTTCTCAACGGCACAAAGGAGCAGCCTGTTGAAGAGCCTGAGGAAGATAACAGAGGCGGCGAGGCTACCGTTGACGAAGGTTCACAGACCCTTATTGACAGCAGCGGCAGAGCCGTATCTTACTCCTATGTTCTCAACGGTACAGGTACCGCATACACCGGCGACGGCTGCACATCCACAGGACGTACTCCCCGTGTTGGCGTTGTTGCAGTAAACCCCAACGTTATTCCTTACGGTTCGATCCTCTACATCGTTTCCGATGACGGCGCTTATGACTACGGCTACTGCGTAGCTGGCGACACAGGCGGAGCCATGATGGACGGTTATGTACTGTGCGACCTTTACATGAACTCCGAGTGGGAGTGTGACAACTTCGGACGCCGCGGCATCACCGTATATGTTCTTGACGGTGTGTCCGAGGACATGACTTACTGATAAAACCGATATAACTGAAACTATGCGGGCATCTTCGGGTGCCCGCTTTTTTGCGCGCAAAATATATTGTGTGATTATTTGTTTCAGTGCTTGCATTTTATCTTTCATCAAAGTATAATATAACTGTACCTTATGTATACGTCCGGTACCGACCTTATTCCGCCTTTGCGGTGCAGTATAGATGACCGATGTGAAAGGAGCGCTTTGTATGTTGCTTGCCGTGATTTCCGCTGCCGTGTGCCTTGCCGTTGCCACAATGATGTATACCCCGAAGATGAGGGTCTTCCGGTTTTACAGGCCTGTTGCGCTGATCTTTCTGTTTGAGGGCGTGTGGCTGCTGCTTGACTACATCATCCGTCAGATCTTTCCGGACAGCACGTTCACAATGGTGATCCATTATATCGGTCTGATAATTCTGGGCGCATTATTTATACTCAAGATACTTTTTGAATCCAATGACAAGATAAAGGACAAGCTGAAATCAAAGACCAAAAAGAAGACGGACTGACTGTCCGGATCTTCCGGCGCCGTCTTCTGAGCAAATAATAACACAAAAAATGGCATGGCCGTTCCGCTTTGGAAAGACCATGCCATTATTTGCGCTTCGCTAACTTAAGGCGGCGCCGCACAAAGAAAGACTTGCGGCTTCGCCCGGCAATACCCAAAGGGCGCTCGTTTCACTGCGCATGCCGGCGGTCATTTGTACGGTGCTGCCTTAAAGCCTTCTCCCATTGGGAGAAGGTGACACGCGGTGCCGGATGAGGGGCAAAGCTTTCTTATGATCCCCCTCATAAGCCGCCTTGGGCGAGACCCGGCGCCCCAGGTTTTTTGAAAGCTCTACCAGTATCAGAGGAGACAGGGAAAGAGCGGCGACGATAAGCCATTGAGAGAGAGAAAGAGGCACGGTGCGGAAAACGGAGTTGAGTGCGGGGACGGTTATGACCGACACCTGCATTATGAGCCCCAGCAGAAATGCGCCGACCAATTTCATGTTGCCCGAAATTCCGGTTTTGAAAAGGGACAGGCTGCTTTTGAGATTAAAGGCGTGGACGAGCTGGCTCAGACTGAGAACTGCAAAGGTCATGGTGCGCCCGACTATGGGCTCCTGTCCGGTGTCAAAGAATATCCGCCCTATGGTGAAGGCAAGAAAGGCCAGGGCGCCTATAAAGCAGCCTTCCACAATAATGCTTTTTGTCATTGATGAGGTGAATACGCCCTTTGAGGTATTCAGGGGAGGATGTTCCATCAGGTCGTCTCCGGCAGGTTCTACCCCCAGAGCCAGAGCGGGCATGGAGTCGGTGACGAGATTTACCCAGAGAAGCTGCAACGCCAGCAGGGGAGAAGGCAGCCTCATGAGAAAGGCGCATAGGATGGTCAGTATCTCTCCTATGTTGCAGGAGAGAAGAAAATGCACCGTTCTGCGGATGTTTGCAAAGATACCCCGCCCCTGTTCCACGGCTTCCACGATCGTGGAAAAATTGTCGTCCGTCAGCACCATGTCTGCGGCGGCTCTTGCGGCGTCCGTTCCGGAGCGTCCCATTGCGCAGCCTATGTCGGAGCAGCGCAGGGCCGGAGCGTCGTTTACTCCGTCACCGGTCATTGCCACCACTTCGCCGCAGGACCGGAGAGCCTTTACTATGCGCATTTTGTGCTCCGGAGTGACCCTTGCAAATACCGAACAGTTGAGAACGGCTTTTTTAAGCTCCTTTTCGTCCATCCCGTCCAGCTCACGCCCCGTGAGAACGGGACTGCCGGGGCTGGATATACCAAGCTCCGCTGCTATGGCTGCGGCGGTCATGGCGTGGTCGCCGGTTATCATCACGGTGCGTATGCCGGCCTTTTTGCAGCGTGAAACGGCGGGCTTTGCCTCGGGTCGGGGCGGGTCGGTCATGGCCGCAAGACCGCAGAATATCAGACCCTTTTCACCGGCGGCAGGATTTGCCGGCGCATGGGGCATATCCCGGAAGGCAACGGCGATGACCCGCATTGCCTTTTTTGCAAAGCCTTCGTTGGCCGAGAGTATCTTACCCTCCGTAAATTTGTCCAGAGGGGAAATGCCGTACTGACGGTGTATCTCGCTGCATAGGGGCAGGACATAATCCGGCGCGCCCTTTACGATGATCCGGCAGCCGCCGGAGGGGAGAGCGTGCATTGTGAGCATACGCTTTCGGGAGGAGTCAAAGGGTATCTCGCCGATACGAGGGTACTTCCGGTCAAGACCCTCCTTTTTTATTCCGGCAGAGTCCGCCGCGTTCAGCACGGCAAGCTCCGTGGGGTCGCCGGCGGGGGATGAGGAGCCGGAAGTGCTGGAAGGTGCGCTGCTGCAAAGGGCTGCCAGGGAGAGCAGACGGACGCCGCCGGAGGAATGGGCGCTGATGCCGGATATGCCGTCGGACAGTCCGGTAACGGTCATTTTGTTTCGGGTAAGGGTGCCGGTCTTGTCGGAGCATATGACCGTGGTGCTGCCAAGGGTCTCGACCGCGGGGAGACGGCGCACTATTGCCCGGTGCAGAGCCATTTTTCTTACTCCGAGAGCAAGCACGATAGTTACCACCGCAGGAAGACCCTCGGGTATTGCCGCCACCGCAAGACTTATTGCTATCATGAACATCTCAAGGGGCGGAACATTCTGGGTCATTCCCAGAATGAAAATAATTACGCATATTATCAGCGCGCCTATGCCGAGTATTCGTCCGGTTCGGGCAAGACTTTTCTGCAGGGGGGTGCGGGGACTTTCCTGGCTGTCTATCATGGAAGCGATACCGCCCACCATGGTGCTCATGCCGGTTTCAGTAACAAGGGCAAGACCGTGACCTCGGACGGCGATGGTGGAGGAATACAGCATATTGCACCTGTCTCCGGGGGATATACCGGAGTCAAGCACCGGGGTGTGGCGCTTTTCCGAGGGGACGGACTCGCCGGTGAGGGCGGATTCTATCACGGAGAGAGAGGAGCTTTCCACAATACGCCCGTCGGCACATATCAAGCTTCCGGTCTTCACCACCATAAGGTCACCGGGGACCAACTCTTCCGAGGGTATGAGCCGGCGCTTTCCGCCCCGTATGACCTCTGTGTGGGGAGAAGAGAGCTTTTTGAGGGAATCTATGGCACTCTCCGCCCGACATTCCTGCACCGTTCCCACAACGGCGTTGAGAACGACTATCAGCAATATCATCACCGGGTCGGTAAAGTCGCCTCCGCCGGCTATGGCCGTTACAAAGGACACCGCCGCCGCCCCGAGAAGAATCAGCACCATAAAATCCGCAAACTGGGAAAAAAACCTGCGGATCACGCTTTTCTTCTTTTTCCGGGTCAGAGTGTTCCTGCCCCGGGTCACAAGACGGCGGGCGGCCTCGCCGTCACTGAGACCCCGGCGGATGTCAGTTTTCAGTTCCTTTTCACACTCCTGTATGGTCATGCTGTGCCAGTTCATTTGTCCACTCTCCTTTTTTACATATATATCTGTACCGTAACGGAATTATACTTGAGGGCCGGTCGGTGGAGGGACGGAGGATTTGAAGCAATATATTATACTATCTGTAATTTTTTACAGAAAAAAATACTGCGGGAAATAATCGTAAAAATTGACCTCTGTGGGAACTTAAGATAATTTCAAGGTTTTTTAAAGCAGTTGCACAAAAACCCTTGTGAAATGTTATTCAATCAACTGAAAATAAAATCAAAATATACTTTGTGTAATTTGACCTATGAGTCTGAAAAGCTCCGGATATTAATGCTTTTATGGAAATATTAAAGATGAGTATTAATAATCTGTAAATAAAAACAAAAAAACTCCCCGGACGGTTTCGTTATAATGCACAAAGAGCCTATGTGCGCAATAAACAAAAAGATTACAACAGAATTGTGCAGATGGTCAGAATTGGAGATATATGACGTTAATCTATACAAAAGAAACGGGATGGATTTGTGAATCGTCATAAAATTGACAAAGTGACATTGAAATTGCCGTCTCCCTGTGTTATCATTATTACAGTGGCGGAGTAACGCCGGATTTTGTGGTGCCCAAAAATGCCATTTTCCGTCGTTTACGCCTTTGGCACGGGCTGCGTGCAAACAAAATTTTTTAGAAAGAGGGTCATTAATTATGGCAAGTAAAACCAAAAAAATCGCTGCACTCCTTCTGACTGCAATGATGGCTGCAACAGCTATGGCTGGCTGCGGCGGCGACGACGACGGCGGTACCGTATCCGTTGTAAGCCAGGTAAGTGAAGATCTTAAGATCATCGACTTCAACAGCCAGGAAGTAGTTGACTACATCAAGGCCGAAATGAAGAAGGAAGCTGCCGACGGCGAGATCAAGATCAGACTGTGGTGTGCAGGAGACGACCGTGCATTCGAGAAGACTCTGGTTGACAAGTTCACCGAGAAGTTCAGCCAGGACGGCGCAAAGATCAACATCACCATCGTATCAAAGGGCGAGGACGAAGCAGGTGGCAAGATCATCGAGGCTCCCAACAAGGGCGCTGACGTATTCAGCTTCGCAGACGACCAGCTCTCTCTGCTGACCCAGAACGGCGCTATCGCAAAGGTAGCAACCTACTACAAGGGCAACGTACTTGACGAGAACAGCGACGAATCCATCACCGTAAGTACTCTGGCAGACAGCCTCTATGCATTCCCCAAGACCTGCGATAACGGCTACTTCCTCTATTATGACAAGAGAGTTCTGAAGGAAGAAGACGTTGCATCCTTTGACGGCATGATCGAAAAGGCTGCAGCTCAGGGCAAGTCCGTATACTTCAACATGGGCAACGCATGGTACAACACCGGCTTCTTCTTTACCGCAGGCTGCACCATCACCTATGAAGGCGGCAAGCAGACCGCAACCTTCGACTCACCCGAAGGCCTTAAGGCTGCTCAGGCTATGAGACATATCTGCGAGAAGCAGGACAAGGGCTTTGAAGGCTCACCCGGACAGATCGGCGACAACGCTTATGTTACACAGGGCTTTGACGACGGCAAGCTCGCAGCTGCCGTTATCGGTACCTGGGAAGGTCCCGCCATCAAGAAGGCTATCGGCGAAGAAAACGTAGGCGCAGCAAAGCTCCCCACCGTTCTGATGGACGGCGAGCAGAAGCAGCTTGATTCCTTCGGCGGCTATAAGCTCATCGGCGTTAACGTATATGCAAAGGCCGGCTTTACCGCTCAGACACTGGCATACTACCTGGGCTGCGAGCAGTCACAGATTGAAAGATATGAGAACAGAGGCCTTATCCCCACCAACAAGAAGGCTGCCGAAAGCGACAAGATCAAGAAGGATCCCGCATTCAAAGCTATTGAGGATCAGAGACCTTCTTCACATCCCCAGGGAACTACCGTAAGCGGCGTTTACTGGAAGTGCGGTATCGGCTCTGTAGGCGGCGACATCGATAACGCAAAGGGCAACATCGACGACGCAACACTTCAGGCTAAGCTCAAGGCTTGTGAGGAGAACTGTAAGTAATATTCAGTATCGTTTCCGATCTCCGGAGCGAACAGTCTCGCCGTCTCCGGACGTACCAGAAGTTTTCGGCCGAACGGCCGGTCCCGCCGGCCGCTTTGGCTTTTCTTTGACGATTCAGTAGACAAAAAGGAGTTGTATATGAATGGATTATCTTGACTATGTCCAGATGACCAAAGGACAGCGCTTTATCTACAAGTTGAAATCCTTCTTTACAGGCATCCCGAAAGCTATCGTTGCATTCTTCAGGGCTATCGGCAATGTTATCAAGAAGTTTTTCCTTGGTATCGGCAAGTTCTTCAAGAGCTACGGCTCACGCTTTGCAAAGGGCGACGCCGGTACAAAGCTGTCGTACATTATTATGGGTGCCGGAAGCATCATGCACGGACAGATCGTAAAGGGTCTTCTGCTGCTTGCAACCCAGGTTTCTTATATTTTCTTCATGTGTACCTTCGGTGCGCGTTATATCTCCAGGATCTATACCTCAAAGCTGGTTCTGCTCGACTCTGACGTTGACGTTACCACCGGCTACTACAAATACGGTACTGCTGCCATCGGCCGTGAGGTCGCTCAGAAGCAGGAGACCACCACCAAGACCGTTATCATCAACGAAGCAACAGCCGATGACTCCAACAAGGTCCTCCTGTTCTTCATTCTGACTATTATTGTCACCATCGCCTTCCTCGCTATCTACATAGCAAACACAAAGACCGCATACAACACCCAGCAGCTCCGTGCAGCAGGCAAAAAGCCCGCCAGCTTCCTGGATGAGATGAAATCCTTCCTCGACGACAGATTCCATATCACCCTTCTCACCCTGCCCATCCTGCTCCTGACCGTGTTTACCATCCTACCCATAATATTCACCATATTCATGGCGTTCACCAACTACGACAAGGAACACCAGGCGCCTCTGAAGCTATACCAATGGGTCGGCTTCAAGAACTTCGCCGAAGTATTCTACTCCGATGCAAAGAAGTCTTCCACCTTCGGTCTGATCCTTGTATGGACACTCATCTGGGCATTCTTTGCAACCTTCACCAACTACATCCTTGGTATCATCGTTGCTCTTATGATCAACAAGAAGGGCATCAGGTTCAAGGGCTTCTGGAGAACCATGTTCGTTCTTACAGCAGCTATCCCCCAGTTCGTTACCCTGCTTGTTATGAGACTTCTCCTTGACGACAAGTCCGGTGCTATCAACAGCGCAATGGGAACGTCCTTCCCGTTCCTGACCGACTGGGCGCGGCCGACGGTAATCGTAGTCAACATGTGGATCGGTATTCCTTTCACCATGCTGATCACCTCCGGTCTGCTTATGAACATTCCCGAAGATCTGTACGAGAGCGCACGTATCGACGGTGCAAACGCTGTTCAGCAGTTCACCAAGATCACCTTCCCCTACATCTTCTTCGTAACCACACCTTACCTTATCACTACCTTTGTTGGTAACATCAACAACTTCAACGTTATCTACTTCCTTACCGGCGGCGGACCCGAAGATCCCCTTAACTACGCCAACGGCGCAGGTAAGACGGACCTGCTTGTTACCTGGCTGTATAAACTGACAAGAGACCAGAGTGACTTCCGTCTTGCGGCTGTAATCGGTATTCTTATCTTTATTGTTTGTGCTGTCGGCTCGCTGATCACATTCAATATGTCTAAAGCATCAAAGAATGAGGAGGAATTCTCATGACAAATACAAAAGAAAAAGAGATGCGTTCCGGTTATGCCACAAAAAGAAAAGTTACCAATATCGTTGTATATGTTATCCTTTCGGTAATGGTAGTTATCTGGCTTTTCCCCATCGTATGGCTGGTACTGCAGTCCTTCAACACTCTTGATCGTGTGTCTACACACATCTTCCCCGAGGGCTTCACCCTGAAGCACTATCAGACACTGTTTACCGATCCCGAGGTTCCCTACGGCACCTGGATCACAAACACCTTTATCGTAGCTGTTCTCAGCTGCGTGATCTCAACGCTGTTTATCCTGATGGTTTCCTACACTCTTTCACGTCTTCGTTTCAAGAGCCGTAGAAAGCTCCTCAACCTTGGCCTTATCCTCGGTATGTTCCCCGGCTTCATGTCCATGGCAGCTACATATGCCATCATGGAGATCTTCGGACTGGATCAGCAGCTCCTGGCACTGGTCATCGTCTACTCTGCCGGTGCCGGACTTGGCTATCAGGTCGCAAAGGGCTTCTTCGATACCATCCCGAGATCACTCGATGAGGCTGCAAGGATCGACGGCGCAACCAGTAACAGAATTTTCTGGGTCATCATCCTTCCCCTCTCAAAGCCCATCATCGTTTATACCGCTCTGACCACCTTCCTCGGACCGTGGGCAGACTACATCTTCGTAAGCTACTTCATGAAAGACAGTACACAGAACTTTACCGTTGCTGTTGGTCTTTACAGCTTGCTGGATAACAACCACATCAATGATTACTTCACTACCTTCTGTGCAGGTGCTGTTCTTATCGCCATCCCGATCACTATCCTCTTTGTTGTAATGCAGAGATTCTATGTCGGCGGCGTAACAGGCGGTGCTGTAAAGGGTTGATCTATCATTAACAAAAAAGCAGGGTGGCTTATGCGCCCTGCTTTATTGTTATCCGGACAGTCTATCGTATGTAAAAAGGAGAATGACTATGACAAAAACCAGGATAAGCGCCCTGCTCCTTGCAGGCTGCATACTCGCTGCCGTACTTGCCGGCTGCGGAAAAAAGGAGGACAGCTCCACTACCGTATCAACTGCCTCCACTGCCTCTACCGCTGAGGGCGATTCCCAATTCCCCGAGGACGGCGGCTTTAAAAACACGGATTTCAAATACTCCGACGACAAATACCGCACCTTCTATGAGATATTCCCCTATGCCTTCTATGATTCCGACGGCAACGGCAAGGGCGACCTGAACGGTATTACACAAAAGCTGGATTACCTCAACGACGGCGACCCCAAAACCACCGATGACCTGGGTATTGACGGTATCTGGCTCATGCCCATAATGGAATCTCCCTCCTACCACAAATACAATGTTGCTGATTATTACAAGGTTGATTCCATATACGGAACCAACGATGACTTCAAAAACCTCCTTGATGAGGCTCACAAGCGCAATATCAACATTATCATAGACCTGGTCATCAACCATTCCTCCCGTCAGTGCGAGTGGTTCCAGAAGGCCCTTGAAGAGCTTGAGGCCGGCAAGACCGACGGCTATGCCCAGTATTATCACTTTGAACAGAACCGCACCGACAACGGCTGGCGCAAGGCAGGTGTGGGTGACTGGTACTATGAGGGCGACTTTGACGACGATATGCCCGACCTTAACCTTCAGAATCCCGATCTTCGCAAGGAGCTTCAGGAGATCGTAAAGTACTGGCTTGATATGGGAGTTGACGGCTTCCGTCTTGATGCGGTAATGTGGTTTGAGAGCGTTGACGGAAACTACGGCGCCCATGACCATGACAAGAGCATTGAAGATCTTAAGTGGCTCTATGATTATGCAAAGACCATTAAAGAGGACGTTTATATGGTAGGCGAGTGCTGGGACAGCGGCGCAACCATTTCAAATTATTACAAGTCCGGTATCGACAGCTTCTTCAACTTTGACATGGAGGGTTCAAGCGGAAAGGTCAACCTTTATGTCAACAGTCAGGACGCAAAGTCTTATGTTGAATATATCGAAAGCTGGCAGCAGAGAATTACCGAAAACAACCCCAACGCCATCGACGCCAAGTTTATATCCAACCATGACACCGTCCGTTCGGCCGAGTTTGTAGTGAATGAGACCCGCAAGCGCCTTGATGCTGCGGTATATATACTGGCGCCCGGCAATCCCTACATCTATTACGGCGAAGAGATCGAGATGGAGGGCAATAAGCCCGATCCCGACCTCAGACGCGGTATGCTCTGGTCAACCACCGACGCCGAGGGCTATGTAAAGCGCATTCCCGGCGGAACAAAGCTGGAAGAGGAACCCACCATATCCGTTGAGTCTGCCCAGAAGGACGAAAACTCCCTGCTCAACTTCTACAAGCGTGTTATTTCTCTCCGCAACCAGAATCCGGAGATCGCCCGCGGAACAATAAAGAGCGTTGTATTTGAGGATAACAAGGCCGCAGCCGGATTTGTTTCTACCTATAATGATTCCAGCGTTCTTGTATTGTACAACTTCGGCAACGGACAGTCCGTCGTTGACATTCCCGAAAGCACCTTCAAGGTCAACAAGGTCACAGGATATCTTCTTGCCCACATCAAGGGCGAAGAGTTCGCCGACGATCCCGAATATGACGACACAATGGCTCTGAATGGTCAGAAGCTCATAATGCCCGCCCACAGCGTGTTTATCCTTCGCTGATATTCATACTAATATCAAATAGCCATGACGACAATCTTTGGCGCTAAATTCCGCATAATTTCGTTGTCAATCCCCGGAATACACAAAGTATTCCTGAACCCGGCAAGCGAAGTGAAACAAGTGCCCTTGGGGTACGCTACGCTGCATCGTTATGCGAAATTTTCCGTTCAAATCTTTATCGCACTTTCTATCTGATATTAGTATCAGCTCATAAACCGATCTATATGATGTTTTCCGGCACAGTCTCAAATGGGTTGTGCCGGAAATAATTAAGGAGTGAAATCCATGGCAGAAAACAACAACGATCTTATGGACAAGAATGAGATACCCGAAGAACAATCTCAGGGCGTACCCGCAGACCTGTCCCCGGAGACCCCGCCGCAGGCAAAGGATCCCTCACCTCAGGTGACGGCAAGCGCTCCTCAGCAGCCTGTCTATCCCCAGCAGGCTTATCCCCAGCAGGCTTATCCCCAGCAGGGCTATCCCCATCAGGGTTATCCTCAGCAGGGTTATCCTCAGCAGGGTTATCCCCAGCAGGGTTATCCTCAGCAGGGCTATCCCCAGCAGGGTTATCCCCAGCAGGCTTATACTCAGCAGGGTTATCCCCAGCAAGCTTATACTCAACAGGGTTATACTCAGCAGGGTTATACTCAACAGGGTTATCCCCAGCAGGCTTACCCTCAGCAGGGCTATCCCCAGCAGCCTGCAAATTCCCAGCAGTCTGATAATGCAGGACAGACATATCCCCAGCAGCCTGCAAATACCCAGCAGTCTGATAATGCAGGACAGGCTTATCCACAGCAGCCTGTATATAGCCGGCAGCCGCCTCAGCCGCCTAAAAAATCTTCAAAGATCGGCCTGATAATCGCTTGCATCGCCGTCGCGGCGGTGTTGGTCGGCGGAGGTATCACCGCCGCAATAATACTCGGCAGTAAAAAT
This sequence comes from Acutalibacteraceae bacterium, assembly GCA_045221075.1. Taxonomy (GTDB): domain Bacteria; phylum Bacillota; class Clostridia; order Oscillospirales; family Acutalibacteraceae; genus UBA1213. The sequence continues at coordinate 2,184 of JBGUWL010000118.1, read as the reverse complement.
AACGATCAGATAGTATCCGACTCCTCGGCCGATACTTCGGAAAGCTCCCGGGAGGCATCTTCCCAGAGCGAAAATATTTACGACACCGAGCCGTCGGATACGAGCCGGACAGAAGTATCCTCTTATTTACTGAACTCTGATGAACCTTCCTCTTATGACGGTTCCTCTTATGACGGTTCTTCCTCATACTATGAATCCAGCGTCGAAGAAAGCTCTGCATCCCTTGATTTCACCGATCTGAATGACGAGAATACAGTCAAAAAGATAAAGGATGAATTTCTGAAAGAAGCCGACAGCGGTCAGATCAAGCTCACCTTATGGTGTTCGGGGGAGGACAGCCAGTTTGAAAAGAGTCTGATAGAAAAGTTCAAACAAAAGTTCAGTCAGAACGGCGCAGAGATCAAGATCGCCGTAAGACAATACGGCGATGATAATGCGGCAAACAGGATCGTAGCTGATCCTGCAAAAGGTGCTGATGTATTCGGGGTTGGGGACGACCAGCTTTCTTATTTGATCATGAGCGGTGTTGTCTCAAAGGTCCCTGTCGTTTATTCAGACGCAGTAACTGCAGCCAACAGCAAAGGATCTGTTGACGCAAGTTCATTCGGCGGCAGTCTTTTTGCCTACCCCAAGACCTGCGACAACGGATACTTCCTCTATTATGACAAGAGATACCTTACCGAGGAAGACGTCAAAACCTTTGACGGTATGATAGAAAAGGCCGCAGCAAAGGGCAAGTCCGTATTCATGAATATGGGCAACGCATGGTACAACACCGGCTTCTTCTTTACCGCAGGCTGTACCATAAAATACAAAGACGACAAGCAGACAGCCGATTTTGATTCAGTCGAGGGCATGAGCGCCGCCCATGCAATGGCCCATATCTGCGAAAAGGAGGGCAGCGGTTATAAGGGCTCATCCGGAACGCTTGGCGACGACGCTTATATTGTCCAGGGCTTTAATGACGGAAGCCTTGTTGCTGCCGTCGGAGGCACATGGTTGAGTAACAATATCAGACAGGCCATCGGCGAAGAAAACTTAGGCGCTGCAAAGCTGCCCACGGTTCTTATGGACGGAAAGCAGACGCAGCTCCATTCCTTCGGAGGCTACAGGCTCATCGGCGTAAACGTCTATTCAAAGTTTCCCTTCGCTGCCCATACCCTGGCATATTTCCTTTCAAGTGAAGAAGCGCAGCTTGAAAGACATATGAACAGAGGTGCTCTTCCCACAAACGTGAAGGCTGCCGAAAACGACACCGTAAAAAGCGATCCCGCACAAAAGGCAGTTGAAGAACAGAGAGCTTATTCACATCCCCAGGGTACAACCATAGGCGGTGTCTACTGGAGTTGTGGTATAAGCGATTTCGGAGCTATGCTGGTCAGCCAGAAAGGCCTGGTTGACGATGCGACCATCAAGGTCACGCTCAAGGCCTGCGAGGAAAACTGCGCAAGCGATAATTGACCAGGGAAGCGCATCGTATCCTGTGGTCCCTTTATCACACATTGCGGTCGATGCACCGGATCACGTTTTACCGGAGTTGACAGTATAATATCAAAAACAAATGAGAGCCGGATTCCGAAACGGCTCTTTTTTGTTTGCCGGCAAGTATCATTGCAGATCGGCATATTGCTGCAGAAGTCAAAATATTCCATAAAAGAACTATTGCGTTTTTTTCTCGGCACTGTCCTGGGGCATGGCGGATCGTTTCATGGAAAACCCCTCATAATACGGACGGTATCCGGAACAGTGCGGAAATCTGATTATTCGTCTGATACATTCTTCTTATTTCAAAGTAAGCGGTTTTAGGAAAGGGGTTTGGGGAAGAACCCTTTTTCCGCCGGAAAAGGGTTTTCCCCAAGACAATCAGGTTTTCCCCAAGACAATCAGGTTTTCCCCAAGACTGTCAAATATTTTGAACGAGTGAAAATAATGTGTTACAATTATGTCGAATACTGCACTGTTTATGATAATGCCCTGACGGCATTTCAGCGTCAAAATTTTATAACGGCTGTAACCATTCCGCGGGGATAAGTATTATTATGACAAGTCGGGAAAATGCTCCGAATATCTCCGCCGTGACGACCCGAAGGTCAGGCGTTAAGGCAACACCGCACAAAGACCGCCGGCAAGCTGCCGGTCCCATGTTCTTTTTGGTAACTCAATAAAGTATTGGCAGTAAATGTG
>JBGUWL010000117.1:0-4661 GCA_045221075.1 Acutalibacteraceae bacterium | reverse complement strand
GCAGTCCGCATTGCTTATGATGCTCTCCTTTACAATCGGGTTCGATATTATGTCGTCAACCTCCTGCGTGACCACAATCGCCTCGCCGAAGTGCTTTCGCACGGTCTTGTAAAGATACTTTATAAACTCCGCCGTATTGTTCTTTGATATTGCCTTCCAAGCCTCTTCAATGAGAATCATCTTACGCTCCTTGGCTATTGCGGGATGTCTCATCTTTGAGATGAATGTGTCCATCAGAACGAGCGTGACAACTGGGAACAGTGTCGGATGGTCTTTGATGTTGTCAATTTCAAAGACAATGAAGCGCTTGTGCAGCAAATCCAGGTTCTCAGTCGCATTCAAAAGGTAATCGTAGGTGCCGCCCTTATAGTAGGGGCGCAGGACCTGTATCAGGTTCTCTATGTCAAAGTTATCACGCTGAATCCTCTCCTCCTTCACATACTTCCTCATTTCTGTCTGCAGGAACTCATAGAAAAGGTTAAAGGTCGGAAACCTCCCCTCCCCTATCACCCAGCGGTCTATGAAATTGTTTACAGCGGTTGAAATATGTGTCTCCTCCGCTTTCGTGTAGCCGTCGTGGTCGCCTTTCCACAGAATAAACATAAGGCTACGAAGCTGCTCACGCTTCTCGACGGTGTATTGCCCGTCAGCGACATAGAACGGATTGAAGCGTATTGGGTCGTCCTCCTTGTAGGTGTAGTACACACCGTCCCTGCCTCCTGTCTCCTCGTTAATCTGCCGGCATAGTCCGAGATATGAGTCGCCCACATCCACAATAACCACGTGCGTCCCCTGCTCCCAATACTGGCGCACCATATGGTTCGTAAAGAATGACTTGCCGGATCCAGACGGACCGAGGATGAACTTATTTCTGTTGTCAATCCAGCCATTCTTTCTCGGCTCATCCGAAATGTCAACATTTATTGGCACACCGCTTATGCGGTCGCAAAGCCTTAGCCCGAAACCGGACTCAGATGTATGGTAGTTCGTTTCATTGTTTATAAAGCAGCATCCCTGCTCCATAGCGGTTAGGAACGTCATTTCCACAGGATAGCATGAGGCCCCTCCCGGAATACCGCCCCAGAACATCTGCGGTGCGAGTTGCAAGGTGCGTGACGCCGTTATGTCAAGGTTGGCCAGACGTGCCGATATGTGGTTGTTTTTTCTAAGGAGCTGCGGAAGGTCAGCATCCCACGCGATAATGTTAAAAGAGCAGCGGACCGTCCTCTGGGCTTTCCGTGTCACATCGTCAATGAACTCCTCATTGAACTGCATGTTGACTGCGTTCTCCCTGCTGACAGCCGAGAAAGCCCTCTGTCGGGTTATGCTTATTTCAACCTCTTTGAGGTTCTTGGCTGTATCTTCGATGAAAAAGTACTGGTTGTAAATGTGCGAGAAGCCGAGCGCAAGGCACAGCGACGACGGGTAACCTATTGAAAAATTAAGGTTGTCAGAGGAGAACCTTGCGTGACGCGCGGAGGTGCGGACTTTCAGCGGCAGCTGGTCAAGGTCCGTGATGGAGAACATGGAGACATATCGGTCACCCACCTTGAAGTAGTCCTTGTAGATTGAAATGTCGTTAAGGACCGACTTTTTGTTGAAGTCAAGGTTCATGTACTGCTCTACAATGCCGAACGAAGTCTCATTTCCAATCACTTCATCCACAGTAAGACGTCTCGCCCTAAGCCCGTTCTCCGCAAGTATGGCTATGAACGAGGCTACGCTCGTCTCAAAATCCCCCTCTGAAATTCCGCTCTTCTCAGAGGGTATGAACCCTTTAAGATTGAGCGGAGAGGAGGAGGCTTTCATCCTCATGTGTTTCGGCGGGCACTTTGTTATATAGACATAACAGTGATGGTCAAGGAACCTACGCCCGTTGAAATGTCGGTCTGAGGCCGCCGAAAGGAAAGTCCTCTCCTTATTCTGCGTAAGACGGAACTTCTTTTCCACAAAGATGTCCTGCTTATGCACGATGGAGTCAACGGGCAGTGAAGAGAGAGCCCTCACCCACATCTGATGCAGGTTGTCATAGTCAGACTCGCCGCATGAGAATATCTCAGGGAGCTCGACCTCCAGCAGTGCGGTCATGTCTCCGGTCTTTGACAGGAGAATATCATTCTCGTAGGCAAGAAGCGGCATAAGCCGTTCAAGCGTGAGATTGGAGTATCTAACTTCGTTTTCCATTTTTGCCAACCATCTTGTAAAGTCTCTTTCCGCTTACGATATATGAGGCGCATCCTCTCTTAGCCCTTGCAAGAGCCAGTCCGTTGGCACCGTACCTGCCGTTAAGGTAAATGCTAACGGCGACAGACGCCACAATAATGGCAATTCCCGCCACGATGCTCGCCACAAGGCTCACAATCATTCCGATGAGCGTGCCGCCTCCGGCAATGACGATGTACTGGGCCCGCAGACCCTTAAACTCCACAGGCTTCAGAAGACCCTTGCGTACGCTGAACTCCTTCGCCATTTTTTACTGTGCGAGGAAAAGATTGTCAATTACGATTGCCGCAACGACAAGGAAGGCGGCTCCGCCGAACCAGAGGCCTGCGGTCTTGGTTGTGTCAGGCGCTCCCTCGCTCCACTTGCCGTAAACCTTCACAGCGCCGATAAGGCCAATCACACCCGCAATTGCATACACAATATTCTTTATTACAGTCATTGCGCCTTTAATTTCGTTATAGCCGGCGTCTAAACCTCTTTGAAGGCTTCCAGACTGAGGTACTGCGTACATAAGGGTTACACCCGCCAAAACCAAAGCCGCTGTCAAAACAGCTTTCTTTACGATTGAATTTTTCATTTTCTTTAACTTTTAAAATTTATACTATTTTAATATTCACTTCCATATTGCCAATTACAGATCCTCCATCGGTTTCTCTCCGAACATATCTTCGGAAACCGTCTCCGGAGAAAATCCCTGCGAGAAATCATCACCGTCTCCAGTCTGACTGCCTTCGCCATCCTCATCATGCACCGCTCCGCTATATATGTTATTCATTACGGAGAGAGTCTCTTCCGGCAGTTCTCCACGCTGCATGTTCTTCAAGGCATTTCTTGCCAGGTCGCTAACGCCGTCCGAAATTTCAAGCATCCTCCTCTGCTCCTCTGACATGGTTTCAAACGAAAGTTCAGATGTCGCAATAAGGTAGTCGTCCTCGCTTCCAAAAGTCTGCTCCACGGGGATGTAAGCTTTCTCGTCCTGCTGCGGAACACCGCTTTCAACATATTCCTGCTCAGTGTAGAAACGCTCGTACTGCTGCGTGTAAAGGAACTGTTTCTGCTCCTCTTCAAGTTCATCCACCTCGCATTCCGTGTCAAAGGAGCTCTCATCGTACTCTCTTGCAATACCCTCCTCCGCCCTTCTTTTATCATCCGCTCTCTCCTTCGCCTGTGCGAGTTCCGTAAGCTGTATGTCCTCCATCTCCCTTTCACGCTCGGCGACTATATCGTCGAGCAGTTCGTTGCCTTCATCCTGCGTGTCGCTGTCTGCGATGAAACCCTCACTGTCGTCAGGAATGTCGCCTTCTTCAAGCGGCTTTGCGGCAAAACGGCTCGCCTCGCTCTCCTGCGAGGAGGCGCCTCCTGTGAACACTTTCTCGTAATAGAACCATATCGCCGCCATGACAACTACATATACGGGGATTATGACCGAAAGAAACTGAGACCACGAAATACTGGAAAGGAAACTCATAGAATTTGATTTTTACTGCTAAAACAACGTGCGAACACACCTCCTGCTTCAGGCTGCCATATCCGCACAAAGAGAGTGCGGACTCTCGCCATGCACTACCGGGCTCACCACAAGCCGAATACACCACGGTTCAAGTCCGCACCATTGATGGGCGCGTCCCATTGTGTATTCCTGTGCTCACTCTTGCGAGGTGGTGATTCGATAGTGGCTGAGAATAGGATTGCATTAAACACTTTTTGCGTGTCAAAGTTAACACTTTGTGAGCAGAACACCAAAACGTCACCTTGTTTTTCACGCCAACAAAAAAATAACTGCGGGGTTCGCCCACCCCACTCTACAGAACGGGCTTCGCCTCATCCTTGTCAAGGTTCCACACCTCTTCCTGACACTGCCTTAGAACATGGACTATCATGTTAGTCACAATCATTTCATATGTGGCGCCGGACGCATTCTTAATCTTCTGAATATACGGCCACACCTCGCCACCTATGTGGATGTAGTTCTTATCGTTCCTACTCTTGTTCTTATCGTTTTTCCTTGTTATCTCTCTAAGAAGATTTGCAACTTTCGGACTCATCCCGCTAAGTTTCTCCTCAAAAGAGCTTTCGGTACCTGCAGCGTCAGTAATGCCAGTCTTCTTTGAAGACCTTTTACCTGTTTTCAAACCCTCTTTCTGTGAAGGCTCTTGCGAAACCTCCTCGTGAACTGTTTCTTCCGCTTTCTGCTCATTGTTATCCCCTACCCCTAAATCAGAATCATCAAATGTAAGAGCGGATGTTTCGCCGATAACCTCGTTTGCCGTCTTTGAAACAGATGCCGCAATCTCGTTCAAAGCATCAATGTTGAATTTACTCGTATTGTTTTTTGCCATAGTCATTCAAAGTTTTAATAATTACACACCAAGGTATTCTGACAACTCGTCAAGATACGCTTTATAGTTCAGACCCTTTTGTGCCAATGTGACCTCAGA
>JBGUWL010000116.1:0-4102 GCA_045221075.1 Acutalibacteraceae bacterium | reverse complement strand
GTATCAAAGAACCCTAACTGCATATTTCTCATGTCTCTATTTTACCGTTTCACGACTCTTTTGTACAGGGGTTTTTAGAGATGCCCTCAAGGGTTTGTGCTTGTTACCGTGATCGCACAGTTGAGATAAGCGTCCGTGTCAATGGCCTTGAAGTCCATTCTCTGGCAGGCTCTGAACAGGATCAGACGCTGACTGAACGCATTGAGCTGATTCTCCCCTGTACCGACCGTTGCAACGTCAGAGGATGCAAGGGTCATCTGCTGACGGTCAAAGCAGGTAATACCCGCCTTAAGATCGCCGATAAACATCGGGATTGTAGTTGTTACGGTACCGCTGTTTGTAACACTTGTTGAGGGCAGAACCGCGTTAGGAATGTTGATTACGGGAACCACCTTTGCGCCGATCGCGATCTGCATTTTTGCAGGCTCGGTGGGGTTGAAGGTAAGGTACTCTCTGTCGTTGTCGTCCTTGAGATTTGCAAGCCAGGCTATACCGTCATCGTTGGTATAGATGGCCGATGAGCTGTTGTAGGCGCCGCCAAGCTCTGAGATAAGCAGTGTGCGGATGTCGTCGAGACTTGCAACGTCCTTTGTTGCGTTCTGCTTGATGATGGTGATGACCTTGCTGTTGATGGTGCCTCTTCTGCCCTTTGCAAGCCACATGACGATCTCATTGGTGATGTTCTGATCGGTGTCGCTCATGAGATTCTTTGACACGGGAACGATACCGCCGTAGTCCTTGATGCTGTAGGTCACCTGCTGATACTGAGGAAGGGCAGTAAGGGGAATTTCGCCGGTCTCGCTCACCTGCTGGAAGGCAAAGTCGTTTGCTTTGGTGGCATACACTCTGCTGCCGGCGTTGGTGGTGACCGATTCCATGGTGATGTAATTTGAAAAATCAAAGGACACCTCATTGAAGCGGTTTATTCTGGTCTGGATGTCCTGAGGGACAAGGTATCCGGCTGAGGCGGGTGTGCCTTCAACAAGAATTGCCTTTTCTACCTCAAAGCCCTTCCTTGCGGCATCGGCAAATTCCTTTACTGCGTCAGCCTTGACTGTTCCGCTCTCGCTGCCTTCAAGCACTGATGCAGAAACGGCCTTCTGGGTGTCCGGAGCAGAAGCCTTCCGCTCGTCAAAAAGCTTTTTCTCGACGGCAAGCTGACTTTTCAGGCCGTCGTATTCGGTCAGCTTTTCTGCGGCTTTTTCTGTTTCGCCGTTGTTGTTGAGTACGGCGGCTTCGTCAAGAAGCGACTTCATTTTTGTGCTGATGTCATACATCTTTTTGTTCATTTCCATTTTTATCAAACTCCCTTAAATAAATTTCTTCGGCCTCAAGCCTGAGCCTGAGTGCCATTTTTTCTTTGGCGTGCTGCTCCTCTCCGGTTTCCTGCTGACCTCCGGAAACGTCAAAGGACTTTCTGCACTTGACAACTCCCGCACCTCTCTGTGCCGGAACCGCAACAAAGCTGATCTCATAGGCGTCCGCAGCTCCGTCAAGAGCAGCGGCACAAACGACGCCGTTATAGGACTTACCCTTTTCATGGCGGCAGCGGTCAAAGTCTTTTCCGCATACCGTGCACCGTTTATTACGAATGGCACAACCAACGCTGACTTCTTTGAGTATACCGCCGTCTATCTTGCCGATAAGCTCCTCGTTGCCCTCACGGATGGTGTAGGCGTCAACCATAAGCTGCGTGATGTTTTCGTCGTCCGGTGCTGCTCTGGTGTAAGAGCGGAACACCCTTGCCGACTGGTTCATAGCGCTGGGTAAATGATCCATAATGATCGTTGTACCCACAAACAGCTTTGACAGCTCTTCAAGAGTCTCCGGCGTAAAGCACTCATAGTCCCTGTCGATCTTCGTGTCGGCGGCAACAAGGGTGAAGGTGTAAACATCCTCAGCCTTAAGCTCACGCTTTGAAAAACCGTTGATCAGCTTCATGTCTTCGGCGCTTGTTTTTCTTGTCTCCATTAATCTCACCCCCTTGCGCAGAGCCTGCGCTCCCAACTTTACACCGCACGAAGTATTTGGCGGACTCACCGCCTCACGCCCCTTTCGGTGCGCTCGTGCTGCTTTTGTCCACGTCCTGACTTTACTTCGTGGGCAATAAAAAAGCACTCTGCTCGGGACAATTATGTCCTTAGCAAAGTGCTGATTTATTAAATTTTAAAAGGCTTTTTTGCAGACTTTTCCGCAAATTTGAAGAATTAAAATGCGTTTTCAATACATTTTGTATTGATTTCAAGATTTAAAGCAACAGTTTCATTGTTTTTGCAGACTGTTTGAAGAAATAGAGCAACTGATCAAACGCGTTAAAACAACTGACCGCGTGCTTGACCAACTACGCAAACGCGTTTACCACTGTTCGGAAATACCGACCAAGTTATACTTCAAAGTACAATTTAGTCAACAAAACCCCTGTTTTAGTTAAGGATTTGGTTAACGAATTATATTTTAGAGCAATAGGTTTTTTAGTTGTTGTCAATTATCGGCGGTTCAATTTCTCCTGCCTGCCATTTTTCACGGTATTCATTAAGACACCAATAGTTGCGACCGGAAAGATCAGGCTCTGTCAGCTGTAAGTTGTCATCGAACCAACCACATACAGGACACATATCAAAAGAGTCGCGCTCTTCAAATTCGTATTTCCCACAGACAGGACAAGAATGTTTTGTTTCAGCATTATCATTCATCTTCAACAGCCTCCTCCCGCTTTCTATCCTCAAAATATGTCAACTTATCTCTCGGCTTGAATAACGTTTTTATGTTTCTGTTCGGGTTACCCTTTACAAAGTCGTTTTTGACCGTATCATACCGGACAATTTCTCCCAAAGCATTTTTATATCCTAAAATCGTATCACTGCAAGGACTTTGGGCAAGTTCTAATGCTCTGGCTTCATATTGTGCTTTCGTAACGATACCATCTTTTTTATACTCATCTTGGTGAGTTCTTCCGTTCTGCCAGTGATTATTTAACGCCTGTTTGTTTTTGAAGCCTTTTACAAAAACGTTTTTTCCTTTAGCAGACGCACCCGTTCCGCCTTCTTCACCGATATAAACATGTTTACCGTTGATTGTTACCCAATCCTTGTTTGCAACCATTATACCACACTCACAGGCTTTTTCAATACTTTCTGCAAGCCTTAAAAGAGCTTTTGTGTTTTCCTGCTGCCGATCGTCCGGCGTTTCGCTGCCGTTTGTACCGTACTGCGCTCCGGCGTCCTCTACGGCAATGTTTGAGCCGTTGAAGAATATCCTGTCGCCGCCTTCCTTTGAGGGAAGATCAAGCATCCTGCGGGCTTCGTTGGGTGTGTACAGACCGTTTGAAATACCCTGACACAGGCTCTCTACCTGAGCCTTGGTGTCGCCCCTGAGGACTGCCGCAACATTGAATTTGAACCGGTAGCCCCGGGCGATCTCTGCGGCTGTCAGCAGCTTGAAGTTCAATTCTTCTTCATACTGCTTGAGTATGGACAGCATCGTTTCAGCATAAAAGGCAAGCTGCTGCGCCTCAGAGTTTGCATAGCTTGCCTTTTCATAATCATTCAGTTGGTTGGGCTTTATGCCGAAGGCGCTGGCGATCTGCAGCGCCGTGTACTTCCTCAGCTCAAGGAACTGCTCATCGGCAAGGCGGAGATTCAGCGGCGTTACCGTTGTCCCGTAGGGTATGGGAATAAAGGTCTTTCCCGTCTCGCTCCGGCCGTGTGCATAGTCGTCAAGAGTCTTTATGAACTGGCGGCTCAGCTTGTCGTTGATCTCCTGGGTGCCGGCATACTGGACCACGGCGCGGGCGGTCATGTTGTTTTTGTACATATCATTGAGGACCGCCTGACTGTCCGCGGCACCGTCAAGGCTCATTTTCAGCTTGTCCCTTATGGACAGCCCCACAAGCCCGCCAAAGGTGGTAGACGTTTTGAAATGCAGCACCATGTCAGAGGGTATATCCCTTACTTCGCCCGTTTCCGGATATGTGTATCTGTAGATGACGTCGGAGGCGCTCATCAGCGTCATATTCTCCGGTATGAGCACACTCATGTTCTCGGCGGCAAGAGGATAAAGCTCCACACCCTCCATGCTGCGTTTTATGTAGGCATAAGCGTTG
>JBGUWL010000115.1:0-44115 GCA_045221075.1 Acutalibacteraceae bacterium | reverse complement strand
AGGATATCTTTATCACACTCGGCTTATTTGTCGGGTGTTTTTCTTTTGAATCCGATATTTTTTCGATATATGCGGTGTTGCCTTAATTGCTTCAGTATGAGTCAGAGGCGGAGAGCCTCTCGGCGGACGGAAGATCTTATCTCCCGCCTGTGCTGCCGTCCTTTTGCGTCTGAACCCTAAAAGAGCCGTTAATACAAAACCGGCTCCGCAGATCACAAGGAACCAGTCGCCTGCTCCACCCGTTAAGGGAAGCACAGGTCTGTGGGTGTTTGTGATCTTTGCGGTCAGACCCTGATCGTAGTAGACGATTTCGGTGGAATAGCCTTCCACCTGCTCTTCTTCTACGGTATAGGTGTAATAGTATTCTATCGACTTAAGACCTGTCACGGGATCAACCACGATCTGACCCGTGATCGGGTCTTTCTCATATTCCAGAGACGGCAGACCCTCGATACGGCGCATCCATGCTGCCGAATCAAGCCGTACGTGTTGGGCTTTTGTCAGGGTGAACCAGCCGTTTTCGTCCATATCGGGGATAACGGTATCGTCAAGATACAGAATGATCTTCAGCTCTCCCCCCTCCGTCACAGCCGTTCCGTCGGAGTCAAGGAAGTGCTGCCAGAGTCTTACCCTTATGGAATCCGGTCGGGAGCCGTCCATATCGTTCCGGTCATCCCAGACCTTCTGTATAGTCAGCGTAAGGGTCTCTTCGCAGGGATCCTGACTTTCGCCCGGGTCGGGAACAAGACTTTCGTCGTTTGCCTTCGTGGGTATATCCAGCATGAGCACCGCTTTTGAGCTGCTGTCATATACCTCTATAGGTACGGCGCCTGTTCCCTGATCGTCAGAAGCCAGTACTCCGTCCTTCCACTTTTCAAATATTTCATAGTAGGACTCTCCGGAAGTCCATGATATCGGATCGGAAAGATAAGTAATATCAAAACGCTGATAGGTTATCGGCGTGCCGGTATCCGTCACTGACGGGCCGTCTATAAGCTGACCTTCATCTGTCAGCGCATAATTCAGATCGGTGCTGCGATAAACAGAGTATTGATTGTTTTCGCCCTCTATGGACTGCAGGGTGTTGAAGCTGTATACGGACTGCAGTGTAGTATACCCGCTGAAAGGTCCGGTTTTCTCAGGAGTTCCTTGTACCACATCACAATAAGTCATGGTATTGTCAAGGAGATGTCCTTCCTTGTTATATCCTACAAAGCCGCCGGTATAGCCCTTGTTATGGGTTCCGGCTTCAGAACCGTCCGCTCCGCCGCCGTATACATCGTAGCCCGCTCCTACGCCTTCAACGGTGCTTCCTTCCACCCGGGTGCGGTTGCCCTTGATCAGGTTTATCACGGCTTCTTCGTTCTCATTGTCCATATCAATATGATCGTCATGATACGGAAGCTCGATATAGGAATCTCCGATGGTGATAAGAGCGACTCCCGTATATTTTCCTGTCTCAGGGTCGAGTTCTTTGCTGAGCAGGGTAACGCCTACCTTAAGTCCCAGAAGATTGACATAAACCAGATCTCCGTCCTGTAGTACCGCAAGATCTGCAATACCAAGATTAAGACTCAGCAGATTTATCTGTGACAGGTCATCCAACAGAAGACCCCTGAGCAGCAGGTCCAGTATTCCCAATACAGCCTGGACCAGAGGAGAACTGGCACTGACGTTTATAAGATAGTGCATATCAGTCTTACCAACAAAGCCGCCGGCGATCTGATCACTTCTTACCTGTTTGAGCTTATCAACATGACAGTCTATGATCTTTGAAACGTCCGCATAGCCTGCAAAACCGCCGGCTATGGGCTCCGTACCGTCAGATGCGATGATAACCGCACCGCTGTCAATACCGTGAACCTCACACTCCAGAGTATGAGTACTGAATACATCCAGAACCCCCGCAGTGAGACCTGCTAATTTGCTGACCGATACCCCGTTTGCATCGACTACTCCGGATTTTCCCATGTGGCCGATGAAGCCACCGGTATAATTCAGACCTACGACGGTATTAAGACCATTAACGGCCGAATTTCTCACAGTGCCGTTCATCATTGCTCCGCCAAAGCCTCCGGCACAGCCGGAATATCTGGTTTCATTCAGCAGTCCCTGACTGCTTTCATTGTGTACACGGACGATAATTCCGTCATCTACACCGTTGACTTCACTGTAATAGATATACGGTCGGAAGGCGTTCAGAACGCCCACATTGTCCACGGAGAGCAGTCTGCTGAGGAGCTCTGTCTCAGTCTCGTCGGAAAGCTCCGCAGCACCCGCCACATCTGCCAGTCCGAAAAAGCCTCCCGCATAATACAGGCCGTCGACGCTTCGCAGTCCGTTGACAGTTATCACTCCTGCACCGTTTTGTGTATTACCCGGGTCTTCATTATTTCCTCCCGGGTCTTCGTTTTTTCCGTCCTGAGACGGCGGACCGTCTTCATCACCGATGACAGCGGCCTCCATCTTTCCTACAAAGCCTCCGGCATACCTTGGGGGCACTCCGCTGATGCCCTCTACAACAAAGCCGTATCCCGCATTATCGGGACTGACTTCCGCCTGTTTTATTGTGGTATATGTGGCGCCCAGCACCTCAGCCGTACTGCCGGAATTCGATGCAACAGAATCCAGAAGCGACTGCAGCAGCCCGTCCGACGCATTTGTATTCACCTCGGCAACGGAAGCTGAGGTCGCAATCCCCGCATATCCGCCGACGGCGTTGGTACCCTTTACAAACCGGAGATTGCTGACGTTACAGCCGGTACCGGCAGTACTGCCGACATTTTTGTCTCCCCAGATCTGAGCGCCGTAGTCCGCTCCCGCATATCCGCCGGCGAACCCGCATTTGTGAGTATAGTCCGTACCAAAGGCAATGACCGTCATGCCCGACTGCCAGCCCCTTACAGAACCGCTTTTAACTGCCGGCACAAATACCTGAAGAGCGCTCACGAGCTGGTTAAGGCTCAGATTCAGCTCCTGACCGAAAAGACTGACGGAACCGAATTCCGCCGCGCCGCCGGTCTGCATCTTACCGGCGTATCCTCCGGCGCAGCGCATTGCCATGATCTGCTTCATATCATAAGACTGACCGTTGGTGATCACGCCTGTTTTCATAAGACCCACATAACCACCGGCATCTCCGCCTTCAGAGATCAATGTGGTATCATGGGTGTTTCTTCCTGCAACCACATTACAGCCGTATATATAACCCGCTAACTTTGCATCCAGTTCAGACTGTGTTGAAACGGTCCCTCCGTTTTCATCACGGGCAAATTCGGAGCCGAAACCGCCGTATTGTCCGATATATCTGACCCAGAGGTTCCAGGTGTCCTTGTCTATGTTTCTCAGAGGGCCGTACACCGCCGTGTTCTCCTCTGTGGGATAGACCGCTGACAGCAGTTTAAACAGATTGTCCGCTTTAAGTATCAGTCCGCCCAAGAGACTAATACCGCCGCCCTGTGCAGTATCGGCGCTTTCCATATAGCCCGTATACCCTCCGGCATACTCAAAGCCGTAGACCGAGCGTATACGCCATGCGGCACATATATGCTTTTCACCTGTGTAATTACCGACTCTTGTGTCCACATCACCGTTCAGCTTGTATACGGTGTTTCCGGATATGGGATCTGTGGCGTCATTCTGTTCCTTCCATGTGTTGTCATTAAGTCCCCAGATCTGACCGCCTTCATTGTGACCGCAGTAACCACCCGCGCAGCCCCGCTGATGGGAGCTGTCTGAAGGAGACTGAGCTCTTACGGCACCGCCGCAGGGAACACATGATGTCGTGCTGTTCCGTATCGTTGGAACAAGATCCTCTGCCAATGAAGCAAGCTGTTCATCTATGTCCACAAGACTGCCGAATATACTGCCGTCTCCCAAAAGATCGGCAGCGGAGCCCGGCTGCAGATTGCCTGCATAGCCGCCGGCCGCTTCCTGAGCTATAATATAATAAAAATTCCTGCAATGGGAGTTCTGGATATGTCCTCCGTAAATACCTCCCGCAAATCCTCCGGCCATACCGACCTTACCGTCATCGGGGTCGGTCTTGTCTGCAATGACCGAGAAGCCTCCTCCTGCCCCCTGCACATCTGAGTGTTCAATGGTGGTAACTACAACGCTGAGTGCGGAGATCAGGTTGGTAAGCTGGATATTATTTCCCAGAACCTTCAGACCGTCGCCCACACTGGCAGCATCGCCGATATCCACCTTTCCTGCATACCCGCCGGCATAATGCCCGCCGGTAACCGCATACAGGCTTTGTGCGCTGTCAAAATACGATGGGGCGTTCATGCTCTCAAGATCATCCGGCGGCATCACCTCTGTGTGCTTAAGCCGGTAAACATCACTGCCGGAGATCTGGGCTCCGCTTGTCAGACCGGCAAATCCGCCGGCGCTGCCGGAATCGGGATCATCGGTCCGGAGCACGTTTGCTTCTACGGTAAAACCGCTCTCCGACCATACCCCCGCATTTATAACATAAGGCACGTATGCATTGATTACCGACAGCAGCCCTTCAATGTTGATGGACAGATTAACGGAAGAATTCCCAAGAATGGAGATACCCTTTCCGGAGCCTGCAAGAGCGCCGGAAACAAGTCTGCCGCCAAATCCGCCGCCATAGGTGCGTCCCTTGACCTTGCTGATATTGAATACTGAAAATTGTTTTGTTTTTTCTGCCGGAGTGTCTGAGGGTCGGACATCGGGATCATATATGCGCTTTATGGTCTTTGACCAGCGGGGATACTGAGAGTCGTCCACGGTGGATATCGAGGAGTTGTCTACAGTACCGCTTTCCAGTTCGGCCACAAACCCGCCGGCAATATCCGCATCCACATATCCCCCGTCCGTAAATTCTGTGGTACAGTTCGTATATGACGGGATCAGATAGCCTATGGCGTTAAGCAGGCCGTTTACATCTACCAGGCTGTTTACGGCATTGACGTCCGAAACATCCGCAAGTCCGCCTGTCCGGGACGTTCCTACAAAACCGCCGGAATACCCTTGTAAAGGCGCAGCCTTTACAAAGTAAAGGTTATAAACATGACAGTTTTGTATCTCTGTACTATTGCTCTGGGCGATAAAGCCTGCGGCAATATACCGATATGCCTCATTGGATGCCCCGCTGCCCTTGCTGATCACAATTGCTCCTTCTTCTATGCCGGTGACATCCGAATCTATTACGGTCACATGGATATGCTGTCCGATAGACAGCAGGTTGCTAACGTTTATCAGGTTGTTCAGTCCAAGAAGATTGATGGTAAGGCTGCCGGATGACACGATGTCTCCGGGGCCTGCCGCTGCAATAAATCCCGCAGCATAATTGTTTGCCGATTCCGCCTTCTGGAGATTCAGCAAATGCACATTATATATTGTGCCGCCGTAGGCTCTTCCGAATCCTCCGCCGATGTAATCACCGTCAATTGAATATGTGTCGGTGTCCGTAGTCACATCGGGGGCCGTACCGTCTGAGATCACCGTGAATCCGCTGTTCATGCCCTCTACCGTTACACTGCTGACTGTAAAGGCCTGAAAGCTGCCAGCGCTTAATGCGCCGTCGAGCACTCCGGCCAGACTGACGGTCTCAAGCTCGGCAGCCGCTCCTCCTGCAAAGTCCCCCTTTGCCGAAACGGAGTGAAGTTCAAAAAGATAATTTTCGTGAGCCACCTTTGTGTCAGGAATATTATTCTGTGCCTGCTCCCAGTAGGTAAGCTGATTCATATAGTAGGCCGAGGATTCCGTCAGGTAAACGCCCTGACCTACTCCGATAAGACCTCCTACATAGCTGCAGCCCGAGACCTTTACAGCTCCCTCGTCGATACGGCAGCCCATCACTGCAGAAGGAACCAGGCCCACAAGGGACAGGAGCTTTTTGGAGTGACTGTCATCCTCCGAAGAGAGAAGTCCGGTGGCTATCTGCCTTACGGCGCTGAGAAGACTGCTGCTGCCGGAGTTATTGTTCTTTCCAAGACTGTTGAGCCAGCCCATAGTTGCAGTGCCTGTAAATCCGCCGATACTGTCGTCTGTACCGGTGACCGTCAGGGTCTCGCTGCCGCTGCCCGTGATCTCACAGTCAATAGCATAGCTGGCCGCTAAAGCCCCTGCAAAACCTCCCAGATTTGCGCCGCCGTCAATTGTAACGGCCGAGCAGCGGATATTGCAGTTCATCAGGAGGCTCTGTGTCTGAAAGTACAGCATATTGTCCAGAGTGGTGTTTATGGAACTGATACGGGTCTCATCTATAACATCAAGACCGAGATCGCTGAGGGTACCATTTACCTCCGCATCATGGGCAAGTCCGGCAAAGCCGCCGCCGTACTCACCAGCATTGATAATATAGTTACTGTTTCTGACCTCGCAGCCTGTAAGCTCCGCTCCGATCAGCAAACCGGCAAAACCGCCGTTGTAGTTTGTGTCGGACTGTCCTATGACAGCGGCAGTACCGTCGGCTTCATGGATGTCCTCTGCGGTACAGTCATTGAATTTCGGATTAATATATCCTGTGGGAATAAGATTTTCAAGAGGAAGGGTGTTATTTCCTCCAAGAAGTATCGTAACGAGATCGCCAAGACCAAGGCCGGGAATGACGTTCAGAAGTGAAGCAAGGGCATCCACTGTGATGCCCAGAGCCTGGGAAAGACCGTCATACTCCGTCACCCCCTCGGAATAACCGACAAAACCGCCGGTATAATCACTGAGGTTTTCCACCGTAACATTTCCGGTAACGGAGCAGTTTTCGATTTCAACATCACCCACTACCCGTCCGGCAAAGCCTCCTGTGGCAAATATGGTAGGATCATTCGTCCGGGCGTTAAGCATATTGCTGAGGATATCCTGTAGAGTAAGATCTACCTCTCCGATAGAAAGCACCTTTACAAGCAGATTGGCGATCGAGCCTACAAGCCAGCCAAGTCCGCTGGTTATGGTACTGACGATGGTAGTGGCGGACTTTGCGGTTGTTGCCGTATTATGCACCTCAACATTGGAAAGCTCTATGTTATTTACCTTTACAGTCCCCTTACTGAGACCGATATCCGCTTTATTTATCTCATTGGTAACAGTGGCAAAGAACCCGATGCCGATGTACTCATCGACCTCTATGGGCTGGGTCTGTTCAATATAGATATTTGATATTACAGGCCTGCCCTCCGGTGTAATGGCTGTGGCATTGCCTATTGCATTGCCGTTCCAGAGCTTTCCGCCGGCACTCTTTGCTCCGTACATATTTCCGCTGAACATAAGTGGAGTCCAGGGATCGCTGTCACCCTCCAGATCTATATCACGGAAAATAATGTAGTTTGCAGTTGTTGTATATTTCTCTCCGGTACGCCAGCTTGCCTCCGTAAGACTGTTCTGGGATTGGGTGGCATGGGCTGCATCCGTATAGGGCTGTCCTGTATCCTGATTGACGCCAACATAGTATCTTGCCGCCTGGGTAGTATTGTTTATCTGATGGAAGCCGAAATCATCATAGCCGTTCTGGGTTGAAAGAAGGTCGGCATCTCCGCCGTAAAGGATAATCTGGTTTCCGTTATTATCCGTGTCGATCACATGGCCGGTATAACTCAGGGAAATTACATAATCGGTCTGATAGACCGGCGTAAAGACCTCTTCATCTGTACCGATAGCCCTGAGCTGCTCCTGATTGCCTATAAGAATATATGTAACTCCGTCTATCTTTTTTATGACCTGACCGGCAAAGTCACGGCCGTCATACTGAGCTGAATTTGAAGCGTTTCCTATCAGCGAGGGAGACTGTCCGGAGGTATCGGAATCAAAGGCTGAACTTATCACATAATTATGGTCCCCGCCGTATGTGAGGTACCTTTGACTGTTTTCGTCCTCAATGATGACCTGTCCTGTACCGAAGGAGGAAGAAACGGTGTCCCCCGTCATTACAGGCTCGCTTTCGGCGTTCTGCGAAGCCATTACCGCAAGCTGATATGGGTTATAGATGTATATAGTATCGGTTTCTGCGTCATAAAGAGAAGGATCGGACACCGCGGCGCCTGAAATACTGCCGGTAAAACCGGTGGGAATACTCCATTTGATATGCCGTGAAAGATGTATGTCCTGAACGATCTGATACTGACAGTCCATGCCATAGACAAGACCGGAACCGCTGTTTCCGGTGACCGCCATAATTGAATTGTCAGGAAAATATTTGGATAAGAAATAACTATGAATCAGGATCTGATATTATTTCGTTAATATCAAAACGGTCTGATATCGTCAGTTTTATTCCCGAAAATTGTCCGGGCTATGATAACGATAAAAAGCAATTCCGGACAAATCAAATATTGTCATACACAAATAATAATTCAGGAGGATTCAGAATGATAACAGATACATTTGATGATTCAACAGAAGAAATAATAAAGGTATTCCGTAACGAAAATGCAGTCCGGGTCGATGCGTGTATACTGACCTTTTCCCGTGCTGTAATGGAATATGTTCTTGATGATTTTGAATGTGAAAAGATCGGTGATCTGTTCTCTTCAAACGGAGCCAATCCCGTCTATGGATTCACATACAAAGAAAAACACTTTGCGATCTATGTATCCTATGTAGGCGCGCCGGGATGCGTTGCCGACATTGAAGATACTATGTCGCTGATTAATACAAACAATTATATTGTATTCGGCGGTTCAGGATGTCTTAACAAAGAAATTGCACGAGGCAGGATAATGGTTCCGACCGCCGCCTACAGAGATGAAGGAACTTCCTATCACTATGCCCCTGCATCCGACTACATTACTGTTAAAAACTCGTGTATAGTGGCTCAATTTATGGAAGCAGCCGGTTTGCCGTATGTTACGGGAAAAACATGGACAACAGACGCCGTTCACCGAGAAACAAGGGGAAATTTTGAGAAGCGTAAAGCTGAGGGTTGTATTTCGGTTGAAATGGAGTGTGCAGCGGTTCAGGCAATGTGTGACTTCAGAAACCTGGATGTATATTTTTTCTTTACATCAGGAGATCTGCTTGACTCGCCAAAATGGGACGAAAGAATAAGGCAAGGTCAGATAAAGGATACTCAGCACGACCCAGGTCATTTTAATATAGCTCTCGAATTGGCCGCGTATATTGTTTCATGAGATCAGTCACCTGATGATCCTTTGGGTATGGAATTAATTGTGAGGGAACCGAATTTTTACGCTGGTAAAGAAAATTCAGATCGGTAGGAACAGTATCAATTTTCCAAAACAGAAAGCATTATAGCTCACATCTGTGGGTTATAATGCTTTTTGTATGCCCGTATATCTATGTAAAAATTCATTTATGAATATAAGTTAC
The DNA here is from genome assembly GCA_045221075.1 of Acutalibacteraceae bacterium. Classification (GTDB taxonomy): domain Bacteria; phylum Bacillota; class Clostridia; order Oscillospirales; family Acutalibacteraceae; genus UBA1213. The sequence continues at coordinate 34,821 of JBGUWL010000115.1, read as the reverse complement.
ACTTTTATGAAGGACCACACCCCCATGATCAGATACATTATTTCCAAATCAGATCAACAGGGGCGTAAACTGACAGATCATTTCAAAAAAAGTCTGGGCTACGATCTTCACTCCCCCTGAGGCACATTATCATTCAGACTTTTGTTCCGGTAATTCAGGTTCGTGCGGAGGGTATATCCCTGTTCCTCCCAGAAGGCATTTGCGGGTTCGTTGTCTTTAAAAACAAGTCCGAATATTTTTGTAATCCCCTCCTTGCGCAGGGCTTCTTCTGCCTTCTGAACAAGCCTATGGGCTACTCCCTGACGGCGATAGTCCGGGTGGACACATAGATGATGAACTATAGCACGTCTTCCGTCATGTCCTGTGAGTATCACGCCCACGATCTTCTCTGTGTTTTCGTCATCATTGATATACGCTAAAAAGCAGGTGGTCGGATTGCGTTTCAGGTACTTTTCAATTCCTTCTCTTGTGTCATCTACAGGATTCAATGCACGTCTTGATTGCTCCGTACTGTTCCATATTCAAATATCCCATAGTAATCTTCTATGCTGACAGGTCTGATGCCGATCTCCATAATTTCACTCTCATTTCTATCATTATTATCCGGCTTTTTGCGCAATAACAGCTTTTTTCTGATAGTCTCACTGACCTTTAACTTAGTCCCTTCGCACGAATGTTGTCCAAGGTATATCGTTTGACATTAAATTGTTTATTCAATGCCTCTGATATGTGTCTGTTACATTAGTAGCTCCATCTCGGATGTCATAGGGATAAATCCGTATTTCTCATACAAGGGCCTTCCCATTACAGTCGCCTCCAGACTAATAGCTGTAATGCCGCGTTCCTTTGCATCCTGCACCAGCAGATCAAGCGTTTTTGAGGCTATACCCTTTCTCCTGTATTCAGGTGCCGTATACATATTCATAATATACGCTTTTTTACCTGTGGGATTATGATAGGTCGGCATTACGGTATAATAGCTGATACCGCCCGCCCCGATAAAGTCGTCACCGTCAAATACCAGATATGCTGTATGTGACCCATTCATTAATGCCTGTTCGTAATAGACTCGGGATTCCGCTTCGACCCGTGACATATCCGTACTGTCGTCAAGGCCGTTTGCCGCTTTCAGTACCCGGATACGGGTACTGACCAGCAGATCAAGATCACCTATACCGGCTTTTTTATACTCATAATTCATGTCTTTTGCTCCTTATTCTCCGAAGAATATACGACCGGACCATATTTTTCCATATATACAAACTCCAGTTCATCGCTGACGGATTTCCGGTCAAAAACGGAATAGCCTGCTTTCTGATAAAGACGGATATTATCTTTGCTTCTTGTACTTGTAAACAGCTCATACCGTTTTTCCGGAAAATATCCTTCGATCTCAGCAAGAAGCATTGAACCAAATCCCCTGCACCTATGGTCAGGATGCACCATCAGCTTTCCGATAAAAACCGTTCCGTTCTTCTCATAAGCACGGACTGAACCGACTATCCTGTTTTCATTGACCATTTTCAGAATTATCCCCTTGTTGAATTCTTCAATGACCTCATCAAGGGTCTGTTTCAGCGGAGGAATATCCCTGGATCTGAATAGAGCCGCTTCGCTCTGATAGGCAAGGTATTGAAGCTCAAGTATTTCTTTCAGGTCAGTACATTCAGCTTTGGTTATTATCATATCAACACCCTTTTCTTCAATGTAAGATCTCATAGGTTTATATTTTCATAGTATGATTACTATTGGCTCTCTTTTTCCGCGTGGTCTGCCGCAGGCAGCATTATAAATACGGCACTTTTGTATTATATCTTACCGCTCTATAAGTTCCCTTGTTTCAATGTGAATAACGTTTTTTGGTTCCTTGACCGCTATCTGATAATCATCTTCGTAGACGACCTCTCCGGGAGCCTCATCACATTCGGAGATATAAAGTTTCAGACTGTATTTTTTTGCCATATCACGATAGAAGGTCATCTCACTGTAGATTTGTTTTCCTTCTTCCGTATCCTTGAACCATGTTACCGCTTTATCCGTGTTTCCCTGTTCGTAATAGGGCGGCACTGGAAGGACCCTTTCAAAGTATTCACGATTTTTCCAGTATTCCTTTGTTTCCCCATCAGTAAGGATCTCTTTCTCCACCAGCTTCCATACAGCCACAAACAGTCCTATGGGCTGTCCGGTCTTATACGCAATGTCCGATATATGTACACGAAAATACTTCATTTCTGCCTCCAAATATCATACTATGACAACTATTATATCAGATTTAAAAAAATTAGCAATAAGTTTTCTTTTACGCAAAGCAACACTGCACATAGTCTGACTTACTGCGCAAAACCACATAAGCCTGATCTTTTGCATAAGCCTGCACCAGGAAAACTTGAAATACCTGTCATAATACTGCTGTGAATCTTCGGTACTGCCTATGTGCGGTATTGACTTTGCCGCATTGCTGGCAGAACCGTTAAGGATCACAGCAAAACCGGCTCCCGCCGATCAAAAAACATCAGGAGCCGGTATCAGAATTTTTTATAGGTAACAGATCTCGTTTCTTTTTCCATACATAAAGCACAATCAAAACACCCGCAAAGAGGACCGGCAGCGTACCGACGAACGTAAAGAGAACCGTGCTGATACCGCCTGTTTCGGAAAGATGTCAAAAGAGTATGATCTGCCGCTGTCCGGAAGGAAACAGGACAACTCGATTTGTGTCAGTATGATGACCGTATGTATATGATATATTCTATCTATACAAACCGCTTTTGTCACGGCCATACCTTTTTCGGGAAAGCACAAATATTGTTCCGAACAGCATAACACCAACAAGCATGACACACACTAAATTCCGATGATCGTCGGTGCCGGCGTCAGGAAGGACAAAGTCCGACACATCAAAGGTATTGGTATATATTATACGAACGTCCAGATCATTCTCCTCAACCGTTTCGGAAGCTGTGGAAAGCTCCCGGTTCGGGTCGGCACTTTCACCTGATGCCTGCCGTATGACTGCCCCGCTGTTTCCTCTGATAACAAATGACGGTCTGAAGAGCCGATCGGCCCTTTCAGTAACCGTATATGCTGCGCTGACAGGCAGGTTTTTGAACGTGCAGGTCTGGCCGTGCATGAGGAGGAACTCGAATTCTGCTCTTCCTTCGTCATCAGAAGAAAAATCGGATTCCGTAACAATTCCAGTGGTACCCTGCTCAGTATAGGTGACGCTGTAATCGGCACTCGGTTCAAGTCCACTGAATACTGCGGTAAACGTAAACTGAAGATCATTATAGCCGGTCGGCAAGGCACCCAAGGTATTATAGTCAAGTTGTTTCGTTACGGATACATCATGCTGTACTTTTGTGTTTGAAAATGTTACTGTGGCTTCTTCATCCTGATTTACAGTTTCTTTTGCCGTTGACAGGTCAGTATTTGTATCGCTGTTCTGATCCGATGCTTTAACTATCTTAGACCCGCCTTTGCTGTCCGAAACCACATAGGACGCCTTGTAATCATTGGCAAGCTCAGTGACCTGGTATTCCAAACCCACGGGAAGATCATAGAATACGACCTCCTGTCCGCCGGAAAGATAAAACTCAGCGTGAAGTCTGCCTGCCCCATCTGCGCGGAAACGTCCGATGCTGTCTGTGCGAACAGATTCCTGTGCGGAAAGGCCGGAAGCCTCCAGAACAAAGCGGAATTTTTCCGAATTGCCGCTGTCGATGTTCTCAAGCCGCTTTCCGATTCGAAGAGACTGCCGCAGATCAAGAGTGTTATTGAATGTAATAAGAATGTTCTCACCCTTATCGGCCGTTTCCTGCGCCGTTGAGAGAGAAGTGTTCTTTTCGGTCTGCAGGCCGTTGCTCTGACTTATCAGATTCAGTCCGGCGGCATCTGCAACGGTAAACGCAGGAAGATAATCACCGGCGGCTTCGGTCACACGATAGGCAGAACCGACGGGAATATTCATGAAAGACACCTCATCTCCGTTTCCTAACGACAGCCGGACCTCTGCGCGCCCTGTACTTCCTGCGGTAAAGCTCTGACCGTTGGAAAGCGAATAGGTCTCTTCCCTGCGCAGTCCGGTAAATGAGACGATAAAATCATAAAGTCCCGTGTCATGTTCGAAATTTCCTTCAACGGTCTTTTTCAATGTAAATGAGACGTTATCCTCCTGAGTAAACTGCTTGGTGTTTGTGAAAACTATCTCCGATGTATTATCGGCTTCAACGGCACCGCTGAAGCTGTCCTCGGAGGGCACGAATCCGTCGCACTCCGCCTCAGTTACCGTATAGTGGTAACCCGCGGGGATGCCGTTTATAGCCTTAGTCTCACCCCCGCATAGTCTTACCTGAGCTGTCCCGTCTCGGAAGGCTGTCCCGTCAAACACCTTATTTCCCGTCAGCGGGGCGTCATTTTCATCCGTCAGGGTAACGGTAAACAGAAACGAACGGGTCATGTCCTCATCCGTAAGACCGTCACCTGCCAGCAGTTTACTGACAGAAAGACTGCCGTAAGTCGGCTCCGGAGGCGGGTCGGTTTTTGATGTATTGACAATGGTAATGACCTCGTTGAGCACCACGGAATAATTGTCCTTGGGAGTTGAAGTAGTATATCCTTCATAATCCTCTTCCCATACATAATACGGGATGTTCGGGTCTAATCCCGTAAAGGTAAACTCCCATGTGTCATCATCAAGGATCCTGACCTCGCAGTTGTCACTCTGGGGCGTATAGGTCATAGTATTGTTTTTGGAGCCTTTTTCTGCCAGATAGCCCTTCTGTCCTTCAAGATCCAGTATTGCCCGTACACCGTCGGTGTAGTCGGGGTCAAAAGACGTCCCATTTCCGCCCACGAGGACGGCGCATCCCCGGAACATATCCTCCGATACCTGAAGGTTATCCGTTGACCACAGATCGGAGGCGTATATGGTCGCCAAATTTTCGCAGTCCGCAAACATACAGGACATATCAGTCACATCATCAGGAGTCAGCCTGCTCACATCAAGCACAGTCATGGAAGTGCAGCCGCTGAACATTTCTGCCATATCAGTAGTATTTGTCAGATCAAATCCGTTGATATTAAAGGTAACAATGCTTTTGCAGTTTCTGAACATGGCATGCATATTTGTAACATTGGAAGTGATAAAAGTCCGGGTATTCAGATCCGTAAGGCTTTCGCACCCGTCAAACATATAGCTAAGATCTGTAACCGAGGGCGCGCGGAACCGGCTCAGATTCACGGTCGTCAGTTTTTTGCAGTCCTTGAACATACAGGACATATCAAGAGCGGCAGTGGGGGTGAAGATAGGAGTGTCTATCTCTTCAAGATTCACGCAGCCGCTGTAAAGTCCGGACATATCGGTTGCCTTGCTGATGGACCAGGAGTAAGACAGATGGGTAAGAGACGAACAGCCGCTGAACATATACGATATGTTTATAAGAGCCGACGGATTGAAGTTTACCCAATTAAAGTCTGTTATCGAAGAACAGCCGCTGAACATATACGAGGAGTTTACCAGATTGGACAGATTCAGCTTGCTCAGAGACAGATCCGTAAGCGCATGACAATCCTCAAACAGATGTGAACCGTCAGTCAGAGGGGTACTGTTTATGCCTTCGGTATCAATTCCGGTACAGCCGGTCAGTCCTCTGAACAGGCAATGGGCCTGGTTGGAAAGATATACGGTCTTTGCAGAAGACCACCACTGCAGCACGCCGTCATCTTCAAGCCACGCATATATCGGAGGGTTCTGTTCCGTTCCATCGTCCACACGAACCGCCGCATCCTCTTCGATCAAGGCGTTGACATCAGCTTCGGTGCCCTCAAAATGCCTGAAAGCAGCTATCTGTGACAGATCGCAAACCCGGGAGAACACCGAGGTATCGTTCTCCCCGGCGCCGAAGTATGAATAATTATTCATAATGACCTCGGGTTCCTTGTAGTGGGCCGCCCTGTATGTAAAATATCCCGGGTTATCGGCGTCATCAATATGGGCATAGCTTCCGTCAGTGTGTGAACCGCTGTATCTGGTACCGGCTTGACCCTCGATGGACGGGGTATTGTAAAACATTATGCTGTTATCCTGTCCTGCCGGAACATCATCCATGTCCCAGAGTTCGGAAACGTATATGGTCTGATAACCGGTACTCATCTTGAACATTCCCTGGGCATCTACTACATTCTTCATCACAAATCCTGAAATATCCAGCTCTGTAAGGCGGCTGCAGAATGAAAACATACCTCTGGTATACTTATTTTTTGGGGTATAGAAGCTGCTGACGTTGAGGGATTCCAGGGATGTACAGCACTGGAACATACAGTACATAGTCTCAACATTTGACGTGTCAAAGCTGCTCAGATCCAGTTCCCTAAGTGAGGAGCAGTAGTTGAACATCCAGCTGGTGTCGGTACATTTTGAGGTATTAAAGCTGCTCAGGTCAAGAGTCTCAATGGAGCTGCTTTTCTCAAACATTTCACACATAGTGGTCACATTGGAAGTATCAAAGTTGGAAAGATCAAGGTTTCTGATATCCGTATAGCCGAACATCAGCAGCATATTCGTAACATTGGAGGTATCGAAGCTTGACACATCCACCCACTCCAGGCTTGTGGCGTGGTCGAACATCTGGTTCATCAATGTGACATTTGAGGTATCAAAGGAGCTGAGATCAAGCCGTTTAAGACTTGTACACCTGTACACAAGGTGTCCCATATCCGTAACCTTGGAGGTGTTGAAATGGGTCAGATCCAGTTCTTCCAGCATTCCGCATTGGTTGAACATACTCTTCATGGTCGTAACGTTTGAGGTATCGAAGCTGGTAACATCCAGCTCCTGAAGAGCGGCGCAGCCAAAGAACATATGATTCATGAGGGTGACCTTTGATGTATCGAAGCTGCTGAGATCAAGGTGTTCAAGAGACGAGCAATTATAGAAGCAGGAGCGCATGGTAGTAACGTTTGAGGTAACAAAGCCGGTAAAATCAACACTTCTGAGCATCGGGCAGGTATAGAACATTCCGTACATATCCTCAAGGCTGACAGTATTGGTGTGTGACAGGTCAACGGTCTTAAGATTTGAGCACTTATTGAAAAGGCCCTGCATGGTAGTGACCTTTGAAAGGTCCATATTGGCCAGGGAAACGTTCTCCAGTTTTGCACAGCCACCCAGTGTTAAATACATACTGTTAAGATTTGAGGTATCAAGACAGGTCAGGTCGATACTTTCAAGGGAGCTGCAATTGCGGAACGTAGAGTAAAGAGTTTCGAGCCTTGGGGTATGGAATCCGGACAGGTCGATATTCCGGAGCAGAGTACAGTCCATGAACATATAGCTCATATCGGTAACGCGTTCCATATTAAAGTGAACAACATTAACCTGTTCAAGTTTTGAGCAGCCGCGGAACATATCGGACATAGTAGTGACATGGGAGGTATCGAATTCACCGATATCCAGCACAGACAGTTTTCCATCGGTATAGAACATCCGGCTCATATCCGTGAGAAGGGAGGTATCTATGCCGGAAGCGTCGATACTGGTACAATTAGTCAGGCCGCACCAGATATAATGGGAATCGTCGGTCAGATAGACCTTACGTGCGTCGGACCACCAATAGACCCCGCCGGTAGTACTGTCGTACCAGGCGTAGATATGATAACCGGTGGAATGATCGTCTATACGGACAGTCTGGCCGGCGGTTATCTTTCCCTGAAACTCGGTATCGCTGCCGTCGAAGGGAGCGAAGGACTTAATGTTTTCGAGGGGAGTCACCTGCTGAAGGATCGACTGACCGCCTCCACCGTCAAAAAACGCATAGGGTATCGGCACATCGGAGCTGACAACAATATTCGGCAGCTTCGGAACGAGCTCCGCGCTCTCTGAGTCAGGGGCCCTGGTCTGTCCTGCTGAACGCGCTGCGACTGCCGTACTTATGAGAGAATCCGCCTTACCGAAGTCCTGGTCATCGCTGCCGCCGGTCAGCGGCTCAACATTCCTCCGGGCTTTGTCATTGCCGCCGTCCGTGATCTCGTCCCGGGGACCGGAGCCTGTATTATCCTGGGTATCGTCCTGAGTTTCCTCCTGCTCAGTATAGCGGCCGCTGCTGTCATTATCCAGCCACTTTTTGACAACTGTGATAGTACCCTCTTCTTTATTCGGAACTATAAACGCCCCCTGATCATCCTTCTGAAGTCCTTCTATTGTGACACGGCCGAACTTGTCTATCTCCACCGCATAGGAAGTGCTGTCCAGCTGATAGCCTTCAGGAACGAATGTCTCTGTCAGAGTATACACACCTGCCTCAAGGCCGTTGAATGTCAGCGCTCCGCTGGAAACAGTCGTACCTGTTTTTTCACAGCTTCTGCCGTAATCCGACACACCCTTAAGTTCAAACACCGCACCAGGGATGGGCATTTTGAAATTCAGTCCCTGTTTGACTATCGTAAAGCTGTGGAATCTTTCATTAAATATCATATATACGCCCGAGTCGTTTTTGACAAGCGTCTGCTCGTCATAGCCTTCCTGGGTCTTGTCTATGGCAATAAAGAATTCGCCGCCCTCATCTACAGTAACTTTATATACTGTGCTATTGGGGAGGTAGTTTTCTGCAGGCGAGGTCTCGACCATCCGGTATGTGCCCTTTTCGATATTATAGAACACCACTCTTCCGCCGTCAGACACGGCATATGCGGTCATATCGTTTCCATAGGCTGACTGACCCGTCAGTTCAAATCTGGCACCGTTGATAAGACGTCCCGTACCGGTGAAGTCTCTCTTATAAAAATATACGTTGGCGTGAGCGCGGGGTTCATCGGTAATGGTGATAATTCCTGTATCATCGACAGGCATCCCATCGATCCAGACCTTGCCAGCTTCGTCAACCGTAACCGTTTTTGAACCATAAATCCGCTGGTAGTCGTCACTGCCGGAAATCTCCGTCAGAGTGTAGGTGCCTTTTTCAACATCCTTGAAGGAGATTCGTCCGCTGGCATCAGAATATGATACGTCACTGACATCGGTACCGTAATCAGATACACCTTCAAGTGTAAATACCACATTCTTTACAGGAGTCTCCAGATCGGCGGAACTGACCTTCAGCAAATCCACATCAGCCATTATCCGAAGATTGACCGTCGTATAACCGTGATGGATATAGTAGTCAGCTATATCCGCTCCCTCTTCAACTATACTGTCGGAAACATAAACCTCGTTATAGGCCTTCGGGTCTGCACTGCCGCTTGTGTCTTCAGGAGGTGCTTTCATGTTGATTATTGCGACGACTGACTGGGTGGGTCCAAGGACAAAGTCTTCACCGTGTACATTTTTGCGTATGTCAATGGCAATGGCACGTGCCCTGGAAATGTCTCCGAAATCCTCCTGAGTCTGCCATACACGCTTGTTGTCCCGCACTTCGTCAAGGTCTGGCGCGGTGCTCAGATCAAGGTCCTCCATGTCCGAATAATAGACAACAGGAGAAGCCATCAGCCTGTCCATCTGAGACACATCCACGCTCTGGAGTGTACCGTGGAAATCACTTTGTATACCGTCCTCTGTGTAGTTTTCAAGGGAGTCATAGATGATTATATCCGAAGAAAACTTCTCCATCTCGGTAGCATATCTCAGACGATAGGAATAGCTGCCGTTCTGCATGACGGTCGCGAAATCGGTATAGTATGCATCCCCCTCCGCCTTTACACGCTTGGTCAGACCAAAGGTTGCTGAACGCGCCACGTTTACGGCAACCTTGTGCTCTGCGTATTGAAAACGGTCGTCCTCGCAGTCCTCATCAAGAGCCGCCATAAGGTCAGCCTCAAAAAGCTCACCGCCGTTATCATGAAAACCGTTGGCTATGGTATCGTTGCCGGTCTCGTAGGCAATGGAGTTCAGAAGCAGGTAACCATAGTCAATAATAGCGTCCCATGTATATACAGAAGAATAGGTCAGAGAGGCAGTCTCAAAGGGGACGTTTATACTGACCGTCATCAGGGTGCGTCCGGTATTTCTGAAGTTTGTCTCGGTCGTGACAGTGTATTCGGAAACCGGCAGATAATCATCTCCGGAAAGGATGGCAACAGAATCGACGACCGGTTCGTTGCCCAGGGGCATCAGATCATAGAAAATACCGGACTTCTGCTGAACATATTTCATACCATCCGAAGTAATGTATTCCTCCATAACACTGGCTTTCCAGTTTACAGTAACGCTTTGAGTGGTCTTGTCATTCTCCATACCGGTGACCGTCTTTGTTATTTTTGCATCCTTCTGAAAACCGGCAATATAGTCACGGGCAATAATATCCTTGTCATAGCAGAGAACACCCTTATAATCCACGGAGCTGAAATGACCGGTACTGGTAAGCCACACATTCTGTTCGTCACCCATGCGCTCCATGACAAGCGGAGAGCTTTTCAGTTTGCAGTAAGGATAAACGTGCATCCGGGTGCGGAAATAGGGATTTGAATATCGTACACGATAACCTGTGCAGTTTTCGCGGAAGTTTACGCTGCGGCTGCTTGCCGAAGTAACATAATCTTCATTAATACTTACATCACCGTTCAAAAGCCTGCATACAGCCACATTTTCGATCCACTGGTCATTGTCGTCAAATTTTGCATCAAAATAGATCACATCGTCCTCACCGAAGGTTGCGCCGATCATAACAAAGCGCTTCTTTTCCTCGTCGTATCTGGCGCCGTTGAGTTTGATGTCGTAGGTGAGGTATTCTATCTCATAGTCCTGCGAGGTAACGGGAACGTTTCCCTCCGGAATGGTGATCACCTCCGAATCCGTGGTAATATCGTCCATAAAATAGAACTTATCGCTGGTGACTGTGTAGGTCACGCTGCGCTTGCCGTAGTTCAGGTAATCATCGGGGTCGGCGTGTTCTTCCAGAGTGCGGGCATACGGCATACCCACGGTGTATACACAATAACGCAGGTTTCCGTCTATATAGGGTATCTGACCTTCCTTGAATTCCTGAAGACGGTAATCCGCAACGTTCCATTCATAGTTGAAGTGCTCCTTCCATGAGGTGGTGCCATACATCCATGAATTCCAGTTTTCATGGGGATATACAAAAACAGGCGTATCGTAAATGAATTTTGAGGACGCCAGGGCCTCTGACTCGTCATCCGGACTGTCAGAAGGTAATACAACGGAATGTACAGAGTTCTCAAGGGTGTATTGCTCAAGAGGCTCATAGGTTTCTTTGGAATGATAGGTCAGCACCTTGTCAATGCGGTAACCGCTGCGGGTCTGACCGGAGATGGAGTTGCCCCGCTTGTATGTGTCCTGCCCTTCAAAGCAATAACCGACAACACCGGCATCCTCTTCGTCAAAATCTTCGATCAGAGAGAAGACATAGGGCTGCGTGGCGTTGATATATGAGCAGACCAGCCATTCAAGATAATAGTAGTCATCGGCATGTTCGGGCTTCTGGCCCCACTCGCTTTTCCATTTCTGATAGAAGGTATCCGGGTAGGACTTGCGGGAGGATGAAACGGCGGCGGCGGTGTCGATGCAGACTGCTACGGGATCCGAATCGGCGGAGACGCTCTTTTCTCCCCTTGTTATGGTCAGCGAGGCAGTGCACTCGTCCGTCATGGACATATCACGGTATTCAAAGGTCTTCCTGGTGGTTTCGTATGAAAACTCGAAATATCCGTTCTCCGCTGCGGAAAACGGGCGAACATTTGTCACGATAATATCGCTGCCGGAACGATAATACCCAAAGTCATTAACTGACGTGGCATCATTAAGATGAGGAACTGAAAGGTCAATTGTGTCCGCATAACGTTCATTACGGTCCTTTATCAATCGGCGGGGAAGCCGGAATCTGACGCCGCGCGCCGGGATCATCCCCTGTCCGGAGAATGAGTATAAAACACGGAACAGAATGCTGTGTCCCGCAGACGATGTTATAGGGCGCCAATAGTATATGTCATCATCCAATTCGGCACCGCTGACAAGCTGGAGGGATAAACTGTTTATTGTTATGCCTATGTCACCTTCGGCTCTGACCTTCACCCTGGGAAGTTCCGAAAAAACAGCGGTCAGCAGGGAAACAACTGTTAGTAATGTAAGTATACGGATAAGACCGGTTCGTACTCTCGTCATATAAAACACTCCCTCAAAAGTAAGTATCGGAAAACTATTCAAAAAAGCAGGCCGTTTGCATAATTATGCCAAAGATGAGCGGCTTATCTATATTATACCATAAGATTTCATATATTCAAGTACTTTTAGAAAATATATCACAATATCTCGGGTGTTTATGTCCTGATAGTTCGCTCAGGAAAAAGAAAATACCGTATCAGACTAAACATCAGATACGGTATTAATATTATCATGAGGGTACAGGCTATATTCAGCTTATACGGCCGAGACTGAAAGTTTGTCTTTGCGCTCATGTATTTACGGTGTTTTTACAGTACCGCCACCCCGCACGACATTTAATCAAATCGATTCTCTGCCGTACTTTCTTGAATATAGTATACATACCGCTCCGAACAGTAGCATTCCCAAGAACAGACCCGCAAGCATTATCCTTGTGTCGTCAAAGCCTGCCGCAGGAAGCACATAATCAGAGGCCGAATAGGTATTAGTGAAAATTATGCGTATATCGTTGTCGTTGACGTCCACTGTCTCTTTTGCCGTGGAGAGCTCCATGAAGGTATACGTACCCTTGTCGGATGTCTTTGCGATCTGAGAACCGATGCTGCCCTCTATACTGTACTCCTGAATGAACATCCGGCAGGCATCCACTGTTACGGTATATTTTGCCCCCTGAGGAAGGTCACAGATCCTGCAGGACATACCGTCTTTTAAAATAATCTCAAGCTCAGCTTTTCCGTTTCCGTCAGTTGTAAATTCACTCTCCTTTATGATACCGGTGGTATTCTTTTCGGTATTTAGTATAATGCACCCTGTAAATATACTGATGTCCGGCATCCGCATATACCGGTGTATAGACATATCTTCCCGATACAAGCCTTGCGCCGTCGGCAAAGCTTGCCCCGAAGGTCCTTATCTCTATTTTTTATACGGCCCTTGTTTTTAAGGTCGTACCGGTAAAAATACTGAAGCAGAGGCACAATACCATAAACGCGGTCAGGAGGGAAATCACTTTACGGTTCACGAGCTTTCTGATCTTCATTGTGTTCACCTTTCCTCTCAGGTCATGAATGTATTGGACAGGCCGTATTATTCTCACTAAAAGGCAAATCGTCCCTAAAAACAGCATATTAGTACGAGGATATTATTGTACTCGATATGGCACATCGCGCCATTATAATCAACGCTTATTGATATAATTTGTACCATCCGACAATACCATAGGTGTCTTTCATGAAATATCTGACAAATACGCGGCAGTCATGATTTGTATTATCTCTGTTCATCATTCAACGCCGTTACATGGAAACGATATGTTGATCTTGTTTATAATTACCCGTTCAAAAATACTTATATCCTCCTCATCCGTGCAAAGAATCCGGGAGCATCGGAAAAGTTGACCCGTCAGTGCAGTACATTGTACAAACATCAAATAGTCGTATTTTGAATAACTCAGTTTTCCTTCCTGCATAAAAATACGCTCCGGCAAAACCGAAGCGTAAATATCTCAAAGGGCAGCCGTCTGCTAAAGCAGTGTGAAGAGTGTTATTGTTTCAGGGTCTTAAACGGCGAAAAGGATCACCGCCGGTTCTTTGACGGATGCGGAGGCTCACATCCCCGGCGGTACAGTTCAAGAAGCTCATACAGGTCGTCGATCTCCTCGGCGATCCTCCTGCCATTATCGGTATCCCTGACCATGATGCGGTCCTTCTCCGTCTCTATGAGCCGTGAGCTTGAAACAATATCCGAATTTTCCGCAAGCGCCTTCTCTATGTTCTCAAAGGGCTGATGAGCCTTTATCCTGAGACCGTGGGAATTGTAGATCAATGTGTAGCCGGCAATGCCTGTCTTTCTCTGATACCCCTTGCAAAAGCCTCCGTCAATGACAAGAAGAATCCCTCCGGCCTTCACCGGCTGTTCTCCCTTTGCGGCAAGGACGGGAGTATGACCGTTTATTATGTGGGAATAGGGCGAATACAGATCAAACTCCCTCAGGATCATGGTGCAGCATTTTTCTGTCTCGTAAAACCGGTAATAAGGGTCAGACTCTTCATGCCAGACGCTTTTATCATCAATGAAGTATCTCTCAAAGGTTTTTATGTTCCTCCCACAGAGAGGAGATCTTCTTCCGCACCAGAGATACCATAGAAAATCAAGCTCCTCGTTCATTTTGTCCTTGCTAAAAAAAACACTTCTTACAGTCCTGTCGGCTATGTCCAGCAGGGCTTTTCCTTTGTATATTCCGTCAAACAGCCTGACACCGTAAAAATTCCCGGACTCATCAAGGGGAATACATCCATGATACAGAAGATTCCCGTTGGTGCACAGATACATACTGCCTTTTTCGAGAAGAAACATTATGTGTTTCTTTAGCCTTATGCTGTTTACAAATGCGTATTTAAGATCGGCGACTATCCTTTTTTCTTCATCGGTATATGTATAAGGACAAGTGGGGTCAACGGTGGGAAGAAAAGGATCGTTGATTTCATAGTCTTTTCCGTCAATATTTATCGTCCCTCTGCCGTGATCTATCCTGTCAAGCATGAGCCTGTCTTTCATATCGTATTCCGGATGACGCTTTATGATCTGCCCCTCAGCCTTGAACTGGATGACCGTGATCGCCCGAAGTGCCTTATCCATGATATCCTTGTCCCTGTAGGTCTCTCCGGCAAAGACGGTCAGATCACGCAGGCTTATGCCATAGCCGTTTTCAAGAGAGGAAAGGGTATTATATTTTATACAGCCCCGGACAACATTAGCGATACATGCCTCGTTTCCCGATGCGGCGCCTATCCATAGAATGTCATGATTGCCCCATTGGATATCAAGAGAATGATGCTTCATAAGCATATCAAGTATTTTATCCGCACCCTGACCCCGGTCGAAAATATCCCCAACAATATGCAGGTGATCCACGGCAAGGCGTTTTATAAGTCCGGCAAGGGCTTCGATAAAATCGTCCGCATCAATGCCGATTATACTGTTCAGTATTTTTTCATGGTACCGTATCTGGTTGTCATCCTCGTCCTTCTGTGCATGAATAAGCTCGTCTATGATATAGGCGTAATCCTCGGGCATAGCCTTGCGCACCTTTGAACGGGTATATTTTGAAGAAAGCAGGGCGGCTATCTCGATCATACGGTTGATTATCAGCCTGTATCTGTCTGAGCTGATGACGTGTTTCTTTTTTATTAGACTCAGCTTTTCCCTTGGATAATAGATTATGGTACATATCTCTTCTATTTCGCTGTCGGAAAGCCTGTTCCCGTACAGCATATCCGCCTTTTCACGGATAACCCCAGCACAGTTATTAAGAATATGGCAGAAGGCTTCGTACTCTCCGTGTATATCGCTCATGAAATGCTCTGTCCCCTTGGGAAGATTTAGTATGGCGGAAAGATTGATGATCTCACGGGACAAAGAGCGCATTGTGGGATATTTTTCCGAAAGCAGCCTCAGATATTTCTCTTTGTTTTCCATAATTTGCCTCCTTTGGCTATTTCTGAAAGATTCTGAAAGAATCGCTTTTTATAGTGTTACTTATGTTTTATATTGTAGCATTATAGTATGAATAAATAGTTAACAATTGATTAACTTTGATAGAATTTGATTATTTTTGCTTGACTTTAGTCAAAATCATGCTATAATTTAATCAGGTAGTAAGAAACGGGGGATGAATATGCTTACTCAGGAAAGATACAAAGCAATTCTGGAGATCCTCGAAGAAAGAGACGCCGTAACCGTAACGGAGCTTGCGATCCTTATCGGGACCTCCGAATCCAGCATAAGACGGGATCTTACGGTGCTTGACCGGGAAGGAAAGCTCAGAAAGGTATACGGAGGAGCAACAGCAATAAACCGTACCGAGGGCGCCATCGAGGATGAAGTAAATGTCCGTGACATCAAGATGCCCGAAGAAAAGGACAGAATCGGAGAGTATGCCGCCGGACTTATCAACAACGACGACTTCATATATATCGATTCCGGGACCACCACCTCAAGACTTATCGACCATATCATCCAGACCAAGGCTACCTTCGTTACAAACGGCATTATCCACGCCCAAAAACTGCTTTCAAAGGGACTCAACGCATATATGATCGGAGGAAAAATAAAGCCCGTCACCGCATCTGTTGTAGGAGCCGAGGGTATAAGGAACCTGCTGAAATTCAACTTTACCAAAGCCTTTATCGGAGCCAACGGAGTCGATATCACTGCCGGCTTTACGACCCCCGACAGTGAAGAGGCAATGATGAAGGAAAAAGCGATAGAGAAAAGCTTTGCTGTTTTTGTCCTTGCGGATCACAGCAAATTCAGAAAGGTCTACCCCGTAACCTTTGCAGAATTAAAGAAGTGCTGCATAATAACCGACAAGCTGCCTTATGGGGGCTTCAATGATAAAACCATTATAAGGGAGGTGATACCATGATCTATACACTGACTCTTAATCCCTCCATTGACTATGTTGTTCATCTTGAAAAGTTTGTCAGCGGGATCACAAACCGTACCACCGATGAAGAATACTACATCGGCGGCAAGGGAATAAATGTGTCATGCATTCTTGCTCAGCTGGGTATTGAAAGCACGGCTCTCGGCTTCTGCGCAGGCTTTACCGGTGACGCTATCGAAAAGGGACTGCGTGATCAGAATATCCGGTCTGAATTTATCAGGCTGAAAAGCGGTGTTTCAAGAATAAATATCAAAATGAAGGCCGATAAGGAAAGCGAGATCAACGCACAGGGTCCCCATATTTCGGAAGAAGAGTTAAACGAGCTCCTTGCAAAGACTGACAAGATCACAGACGGAGACACGATAGTACTTGCCGGCAGCATACCCAAGACCGTAGCGGATGACACCTACGAGATAATTCTCCGGCGTCTTGAAGGTAAACAGGTAAGGATCGTTGTGGATGCGACAAAAAAGCTGCTGCTTAACTGTCTGAAGTACAGACCCTTCCTGATAAAGCCTAATCGTCAGGAGCTTTCGGAGATCTTCAATACCGATGCAGGCAGTGAACAAGAGACCGAACGATGCGCAAAAGAGCTGATGAAGCTTGGCGCAAGAAATGTAATAGTCTCACTGGGCGGCGAAGGAGCGATACTGTTTGCCGAGGACGGCAACACCTATCGTACAGGGACCGTAAAGGAAAAGGTACTGAATACGGTAGGTTCGGGAGATTCCATGGTGGCAGGCTTTATCGCAGGATATGAGCAGACGGGCGACTACGGATTTGCCCTTAAGCTGGGGACCGCCTGCGGAAATGCAACGGCATTCTCACCCGGTCTGGCAACCAAAGAAAAGATCGATGAGATAATGAAAAAATTATAATAAAGGGGGTAAAACAAATGAGAATAACTGATCTGCTGAAAAAACAGGGTATCGAGATCGGAGCAAAGGTAAAGGATAAACCGGAGGCTATCGAAAAGCTTGTTGCACTTCACGAAAAATGCGGCAACCTTAAGGACAGAAAAGCCTACAAAGAGGGTATCCTGAAAAGAGAGGAAATGGGCACCACCGCCATAGGTATGGAGATCGCCATTCCCCACGCCAAGAGCGAGGCGGTAAAAGCGCCTGCGCTGACGGCTATCACCGTTCCGGACGGTGTTGACTACGGCTCGCCCGACGGAGAAGCCTGCAAGCTTATCTTTATGATCGCCGCAACTACGGACGGAGACGTACACCTTGAAGTCCTTGCAAGAATGATGCAAATGCTCATGGACATGGATTTCACCGCAAAGCTAAAGGCAGCAAAAAATGCCGACGAGTTCCTTAGGCTTATCGACGAGAAGGAGACCGAAAAGTTCCCCGATGAAGCCAAAAAGGAGGAACCGAAAAAGGCAGAAGCAAAAGCCGCAGTTTCAGGAGATGACGGGAGGATCCGGGTCCTTGCAGTAACGGCCTGCCCCACCGGCATCGCACATACATATATGGCCGCAGAAGCCCTGAACAAAGCTGCCGAAAAAATGGGCATCACCATCAAGGTCGAGACTAACGGCTCCGGCGGCGCAAAGAATGTTCTGACCACAAAGGAAATCGAAGAATGTGACGGCATTATCATTGCCGCAGACAAGAGCGTCGAGACCGCAAGATTCGACGGCAAGCCCGTATTCTCCACTAAGGTGGCAGACGGTATCCACAACCCCGAAGAGCTCATCAACAAGATCATCAACAAAGAGGCAAAGATTTTCCATTCCGATAAGAAAGCCGAAGCAGCATCCTCCGGCGGAAACGAGAGCTTCGGAAGAAAGCTCTATAAGCATCTGATGAACGGCGTATCCCACATGCTGCCCTTCGTTGTTGCGGGCGGCCTGTTCATAGCAATCGCTTTCCTTATTGATACGGCCTTCGGATATGCCGGAAACAAAGACTTCGGTTCCGTGACCGATACAGCCAAATGGTTCATGACAATAGGAAAGGCCGCGTTCAACTTCATGCTGCCGCTGCTTGCCGGATTTATCGCCATGTCCATCGCCGACCGACCCGGACTGCTTGTAGGTTTTGTAGGCGGCTATCTTGCCTCCACCGGCGCAACCTTTACTGATCCCCTGGCAAAGAATGCAGTTCCCTCCGGATTCCTCGGCGCACTGTTAGCAGGTTTCATGGGCGGACTGTTAATGCTTCTGTTCGAAAAGCTCTGTGACCATCTCCCCCAGGCACTGGAAGGCATCAAGCCGGTACTTCTGTATCCGTTGGCAGGTCTTGCAATGATAGGCTTTATGATGTCTGCCGTCAACCCCATAATGGGTGTTATCAACACCGGACTCAACGACGGTCTTATCTGGCTCAATGACCACAACCTTGGCATACTTCTCGGCTGTATCCTCGGCGGAATGATGTCCATAGACATGGGCGGACCCTTCAACAAGGCTGCTTATGTATTCGGTACCGGTATGCTTGCCGCGGGTACGACCGCAGGCTATCAGATCATGGCATCCGTAATGATCGGCGGTATGGTACCTCCTCTTGCGATCGCATTTTCAACATTCTTCTTCCGGAAATTCTGGACTCCCGACGAGTTCAAGAACGGCGCAACAAACGTTCTTATGGGTCTGTCATTTATCACAGAGGGTGCTATCCCCTTTGCAGCCTCCTATCCCCTTAAAGTAATTCCCGCTTGTGCCATCGGCGCAGCAACGGCAGGCGGTCTGTCCTGGGTCTTCGGATGTACACTGAGAGCTCCTCACGGCGGCATCTTTGTAATCGCTACCATAGGTCAGCCCTGGCTGTACATTCTGGCACTTGCTATAGGTACGGTAGTAGGCGGACTTCTGCTCTCTATCTTCAAGAGACCGAGAAAAAAAGCAGCAGAAAAAGCTGCTGAATGATCTGCATATCACCATTTAACAAATAACAATATCTTAATAAAATAGTAAAGGAGAAATCATTATGGTATCAAAATTTCTTACAGTTCCCAACGCTCAGGGCTTCCACATGAGACCCGCATCCGTATTTGCAGGCGCTATGGCAAAATATCCCTGCAATGTGTTCATCAATTTCAACGGCAACAAGTACAATGCAAAAAGTACTCTTAACCTCATTGCCGCCTGCATGAAATGCGGCAGCGACATCGAGCTTGTCTGTGACGGCGATCAGGAAGAAGCCGCTCTTGCAGAGGGCGCAAAAATGATCGAGGACGGCTTCGGCGAATAAGCGTACATCCAAAGCATAACGACCTGTGGGGACTGTCTTAGGGCAGTCCCCTATAAATAGACGGAGGTGAAAAACCATGAAAGGAATAGGTGTATCTGCCGGTATAGGTATCGGAAAGATATTACTCGTGGAAGAACACTCACTGGAATATACACCCAGACAGATCACGGACGCAGAAGCAGAAAAAAGCCGCTTCAAGGCCGCTGTGGAGCAGTTCTGTAAGGATACAAGGGATCAGGCGGAGGCTCTTAGAAAAACCGCCGGAGAAAAAGAAGCCGAGATCATGCTGGGACACATCAGTATCATTGAGGACCCCTTCCTTCTTGGAGAGATAGATAAGCTCATCGACGGCGGACAATGCGCCGAGGCATCACTTGACAGTATGTGCGATATGTTTATACAGATATTCTCTGCTGCGGATGATGATGTAACCAGACAAAGGGCGGCTGACGTCAGAGATGTAAGATCGGGTGTGCTGGGTATCCTCCTTGGAATAAACGAAGTAAAGCTGTCCGACGCACCGGAAGGAACGATCATCTGCGTTAAGGAGCTTACCCCCTCTATGATCGCAGAAATAAACAAAGAAAACGTTGTGGGCATATTGACCGAAACAGGCAGCACCACCTCTCACAGCGCCATTCTCGCAAGAGTATTGGAGATACCCGCCGTAATGAGCGTTCCGGGTATTGTTTCGGTAGCAAAGAACGGTGAGCAGGCAATAATAGACGGCGGCAAGGGTGACGTTTTCCTGTCTCCCGATGAAGCACAGATCGCTGAATATACCGAAAAACGTGAAAAGCTCATTCAGGAACGCAGGGAGCTTGAAAAGTTCAGAGGAAAAGTTACGGCTTCTGCCGACGGTACAGAATATGAACTGGTATGCAATATCGGCAAACCCGAGGACGCCACAAAAGCTCTGGAGTTTGACGGTGAAGGCGTAGGTCTGTTCAGAACGGAGTTCCTGTTCATGGACAAGACCTCGGTACCCACAGAGGATGAGCAGTTCAACGAATACAAAAAAGCCGCCATGATACTTAAGGGCAAGCCCCTCATCATAAGAACCCTCGATATCGGCGGAGACAAGGATATCCCCTACCTCGGACTTGCAAAGGAAGAGAATCCCTTTATGGGCTTCCGGGCAATAAGATATTGTCTTAAGAACCGTGATCTATTCAGAACACAGCTCAGGGCTATCCTCCGGGCCAGCGCATTCGGAAATGTAAGCATCATGTTCCCTCTTATCACCTGCGTTGACGAGATAAGAGAAGGCAAGGCCCTTGTAGAGGCTCTCAAAGCCGAACTTGACGCCGAGAACATAGAATATGATAAGAACATAAAGGTCGGCATCATGACAGAAACGGCGGCCTCCGGTATTATTGCGGACCTGCTTGCAAAGGAATCGGACTTCTTCAGCATAGGCACCAACGACCTGACAGGCTATACCATGGCAGCCGACAGAGGAAACAGCGATGTTTCTTATCTCTATTCCGCCCTGCAGCCCAGTGTACTCAGGATGATACGCTCCATTATCACCGCTGCAAGAGAGCAGGATATTCCCGTAGGAATGTGCGGTGAAGCAGCTGCCGATCCTATGATGATCCCCCTGCTGATATCCTTCGGACTGACGGAGTTCAGCGTATCGGCGCCCAGCGTGCTCAGAGTAAGGAAATGCATCGCCTCCTGGACAAAGGAAGAAGCAGACAAGGTAGCCGATAAGGTCATGCAGCTTACTACCGAAAAGGAGATCAGAGATTATCTTGGTTCAATAATCTGAATAATATAAAAACTATTTTATACATCAGAAACACTCAGGCCGTGCAGACAGCTGCACGGCCGTTTTTATCCAGAACACAAGACACTATCATAAACTATTCCGACATCCGTCAGTGTATTTCTTGTAATACTGTTTTCCGATTAAAAGCTGACACTTGCTTTTAATGGGAGTTAATTTTAACCCGATTATACCGAGTCACCCTATCGGTTGGTCCGTACTCAAAAAACATCACAAAAGTCCGGACCAAGGTATCCCCTGCTCCGGGCTTTTTTTCGATCTCACTTGCAGTAAGGTAGTCGCTGTTTCGATCAGGATAATAGTGCCATGCAAAATACTGTCTTTTCCCTTCGATTGTCCTGTAGCCGCATCCGAACCGTACCTGATTTGAAATCACCCGAAAAAAGGTCCTTGTTCATGTCCATATTCTATGACTCATCAATCAATGACTCTTATGACCGAGCCTGGTCTTGGCTATTCAATGCTTATTTGATGTATTCCTTTTCCGAAAACCCGGGACATTTCTTATAGTCATCCTCAGAGCATATCTCAGTGTGGCAGCCGAAAAAGACATTTCTTCTTTTTTTTCATAGGTGAACTACTTAAACTCTCCTCCATTTTTTGTTATAACGAGGGACAATAATTCATTACGATCTGTGACAGTCAGCAACAATAGTCATACTTGATTCAGTATATAATATCAGGTCACAGTTTCTTTTCCATATAGCCGCAGGTAAACGGGAAAAAACTATATTTAATTGTGCCGGTATGAATGAAACCCTTATCCTCGTACCATTTTCGCAGCACCCTGTTTTCTTCAACGATCCCGATTTTGATCTTATCGCAGTCACTGTTTTTTGCCCGAATAAATGCATCATTCAGCAATAATGAACCGATACGATCATGTCTGTGGTCCGGATGAACGCAAAGGTTGTTCAGCTCACATTGACGATCCTCCAGAAACAGCAAAGAATAGTATCCTATGGGTTTTCCTTTGTCAAGATAATATCCGATCATCAGTCTGTGTTCATTATCCAACTGATAATTCAACATATCCTCCGATACTGAAAAAGCCGTAAATCGAGGCGCATTTTCAGCAGTAAAACCCAGCTCAGCCACAACAGTCATAAAGCTGCTTTTTATAACAGCCGCACATTCCGGGATATCATTTCTTTCGATCTCTCTGATCATAGCTTTCACCAACCAATCTTCTTATATTATATCACACCTCGTCCGCAGTGAATACTCTTTTTCAGATATTAACAAAGGCTGATGCAAACAAAGGATAGCCCTAAAAAAGAAGCCGAAGCAGGACTTTCATCTTGCTTCGGCTTGCGCTTTAAATATGAAATATCAGGTTAAACGATATATCAATCAATGCGTTCTTTCTTACGCCGTTTTCTTGAAACGACAAACATAACTGCAAATATGGACATTCCCACAAATGCTATAACGATCATTGCCCGCTGATCCTTAAATCCCGCTTCAGGAAGATCATAAGGAATGAAGGTGCATGTGTTGGTAAATACAATATTTACGTCCAGATCCTGTGGCTCTACGGCCTCAACGGCGGTAGACAACGCACCGGGCTCGCTCAGCTGAGCGCTCTGACGTACTATTGTCGCTCCTTCATTGGCGGTGACCGCAAACGAAGGAATGTATTGATAATGCACCGAAAGATCATCGTCATACAGCTCTGTTACCTTGTATGTCACACCCTGGTCAAGACCGCGGATCGTGGCGGTCTCACCGTGCTTCAGGATGATCGTTTCTGAATGAGCTGCTTCCGTGGAAGTAAAGGAATTCAGTATCTCACCGGACATATCCTCAGCTGTATAGGCTATAGAATATGTCTTGTTCGGCGTAAGATTGTTGAAATCAACTCTGAAACGGAACTCCAGAGTACTGTAGTTAACAATAGAGGTATCGCCGTAGGTCATATCAACGTACTTGGTAATTCTTACATCGTGGCCCACTCTTGTACCGGTAAATACTATCTCAACATCCTCGCCCTGATCCACCTTTTCTGCAGCGGTTGAAAGGGTTTTCATTGTTTCGTTTCCGTTGGTATCGGAGGTCTTGACTATTTTGCCCAGGTCATTGGCATCAGTAACCGTATAGGAGGCTGCATAGGAGGATTCCTTCTCAATGATCTGATAGGTACTTTTGACAGGAAGTCCATAGATGTGGACGATCCCTCCGTCTGTCAGAACGAAGTCAAACTCTATCTCACCTGCGCCGTCTGCTTTGAATTTTCCGATGTCTGTCTGGATAGTGGAATTGGGTTCCAGACCACTGAGTTTAGCTGTAAAGTTGAAGGGATCGGTATTATTCTGAGCTGCGGGAGATATGACCTTCTTGACGGTGATATCCTGTGTCTTGGTGACGGTGTTGGTGAATGTAACAGTTATATCCTCGCCGGAATCTGCGATCTCATAAGCTGTGGACAGCTTCTGCTGTTTGCCGCTTGTCCTGCCTGAGGATCTCTCAATGTGATTCAGGTTGTTTGCGTCAACAACGGAATAGTTGGAGTAATAGTCTCCGGCAGCTTCTGTAAAGCGATATGACGAACCCACATCAAGATCATTGAAAACTATGGTCTGATCAACAGAAAGCTTCAGATCAAGCTCTGCGCCACCGGTCCTGTCTGTGGTGAATTCTTCTGTTTCACCGTTGGGGAGCTGATAGACATAGGTCTCACGGGGAGTAAGATCGGAGAATGATGCAGTGAAATCAAACTCATCATCCAGTGTTTCAAAGTTTCCGACCGCCGTCTTTGTCAGCTTGACAGCACCTACCGTATCGACCACTGCTGCAGGCTGCTTCTGGTTAGTGATAACAGCTGTCTTCTGGATGTTTGCTGCAATGGTGCCGGTACCGTTGGGATTTGAAGTGAACTGGTAGCCCTCCACAGATACCTCGGTGACCTTATAATTCCATCCTGCCGGGATATCTGTCATAACTACTCCGTTATCGGTGGATCCCCGGTTGGGAGTGAGGGTGACGGTTCCTTTGCCGTTTGTAAAGGGAATGTTTCCAAAAAACTGGGTACCTGTTACCGGGTCGCCGTTTTCCTTAGTCAGTGTGATGTTAAAAGTAAAACGCTGCTGATAGTCCTCATTCGCAAGACTTGCACCCTCTGCGGCCGTGAGCTGTTTGCTGACCTTAAGGCTTCCGTATTGGGGCACGATGGGAGCAGTGTTGATGATGGTAAAGGTGGCGTCCTGAACAAGCTGGCGGTTATCCGGATCTGCATTCGAGGTGTAGCCCTCAAGAGTATCCTCCCAAACATGGTATGTAAGGGTATCATTGATGCCGCTGAAGGTATATGTCCAGGTGTTGGCTGCGGCATTTTTGTCGATAACGCATTTTGCACGTTCCGGTATTCTGCCGCTGCCGTAGGTCACGCCGTTGGGCGTGGATCCCGAATCATCGGATACAAAGTGTATACCGTTGATAAGCTCGTCCTCGTCGGGATCCTTGAAGGTGAAGTATCCGGGTTTGCCGTTTTCCGGGTCGTCAATGCGGGCAAATCTAACGTCGCCGGTACTTGACGGAAAACTACCAGAGTTAGGATCCTCTTCTAAATCCGAATAATAATATCTGTTGATATCCTGATCTATGTCGTCCCATGTAGTTCCCTCTCCGCCAACAAGCTTACTGCAATGGCTGCTTTCATTATAGAAGTTGCCAAACATATCATCACCATAAGAAAACTCTTCATGACCATCTGGATAATAATAATCCCAGTCATCATAAGGATTGTATGGATCCTCTGGGTCTGTATGACGTAATAGATAATCTACTGTCCACAAATCGGAAGCATATATTGTCACAAGTTCAGAACAACCATAAAACATATCCCTTGTGCCAAACAGATTCGGCGTGTACCAGGTGCTGAGGTCGATACTTGTTAAGCTGGAGCAGCCTTTGAACATAGAGTGCATATACCTGACTTTTCTTGTTTCAAAACCACTGACGTTAACATCTGTCAGACTGCTGCAGCCGGAGAACATAGATTCCATGGTCGTGACCTTGGAGGTATCAAATGCTCTCACATCAGCTGTTTGCAGATTGGTACAGTTCATGAACAATTCACTCAAATCGGTGACTTTTGATGTGTCCAGACCGTTCAGATTGACATTTGTCAGATACGAACAGTTTTTGAACATTCCCTTCATTTTTTCCAGTTTTGGCGTATTCAGGCTGAGGAGCTTAACTGTTGTCAGACTCGGGCAGTCTGACAACAGATTGCTCATGCTCGAAACCTCTGACAAATCAAGATTTTTCAGTGTTAAGGATGACAGACTGGCACAATCAGAGACAATGCAGCTAAATGATTTTACATTTGAAAAGTCCATGTCACATAGTTCAAACGACGTCAGACTCGGGCAAGAGGAAACCATCATATTTACTCTGAGAGACAATGATGCATCCAGGTCTGTCAGATCGATACTTGTCAGATAAGGTTTGTTTCTGAACAGTCCGGAACAGCTTTTCGGCAAATAGACCGTTTCTGCATCAGACCACCAATATTCGGTGCCTGTGCCGGAGTCATACCACATATATGCCTTATGTGATGTTGTCTGGTCGTCAATTCTGACAATACCCTCTTTCTGTAAAACAGCCGTCTCAGAACCTTCATAGCGTGTAAAGCTTTGAACATTGTCGTTCATCTGATACTTGATCTCGTCAGTAAGGTAGACTGCTTCGGGATCGATGGGGTCATTGGGAGTATTCGGTGAGCTGCATCCGTATGTGAAATATCCGGGCTTTGAATTGTCCGGGTCATCAATACGGGCATAGGTCTTGTCAGTGTGTGAACTGGAGTATGATGTTCCATGTTCCCCCTTAAGAGCAGAGCAATTAGTGAATATATATGAGCCGTAACTGCTATAATAGACCGAGGCAGT
Source organism: Acutalibacteraceae bacterium (assembly GCA_045221075.1). Lineage (GTDB taxonomy): Bacteria > Bacillota > Clostridia > Oscillospirales > Acutalibacteraceae > UBA1213. Next base: position 8,378 of record JBGUWL010000115.1, on the reverse strand, counting down.
ACTAAAAGATGAAACATAGATCGTTTTTAGCAGACGGCAATTATAGAACAAATAACTCATATTATATACTTTTGACGTATCGAAGCTGCTAAGGTCAAGGGTCTGAAGAGAACTACAGCCATAAAACATATAGCTCATGCTGGTAACGCTTGATGTATCAAAACCGGTAAGATCAACGCTTGTCAGATTAGAGCAATTCTGAAACATATATCTCATGTCAGTAACTCTTGAAGAATCAAGACCGGTCATGTCGATACTGATCATGTTTGTCTTGCCGTAAAACAGACTATTACAGTTCGTCGGAAGGTAGACCGTTTTTGCATCGGACCACCAATATGCCGTCCTTGATCCTGAATCATACCACATATACGCCACTTTATCGGTAGATTTATCATCAACTCTGGTTTTACCGGAATCCGTCTCAAGCGTTTCGCTCAGGGTGACCAGCCAATTACTGATCACATATTTTCTGATCTTATCATTCTTGTTCTGAGTTGACTTTGATGATTTTTTAAGCTCAGAGGTCCTCAAATCACCGTATATATTTATGTAACCGATATCGTTATCACTATACGATTCCGAACCGGATCTTACGGAAGCACTTGCATAACCGCTGAGATATGTCATTTTATTGTCTCCGGCCACGTTAAGGATATATGCAGACGGCTTCACATGACAATAAGGTTTGGCTACAATTTCTGTGTAATAGTGCGCATTTTCGGTAGAAATTCGGTAACCGGTACATTCTGCTTCGTCTGTGAACACAATTCTGCTCGGTGAAAAATAACTCACAAAAGATCTGTATTCGTCCGCAATTTTAGTTGTGTCGTTTTTTAAATTGTATGTGCCGAATGTAACAAACTCGGTGCTGTCACCGAATTTCGCTTCAAATACCAGAACATCGTCATCGGTATATTGTACATTCTTCGGTACGAAACGCATGGCATCTTCATCGAAAAATGCATCCTTCATCTTCAGAGTGTATTCAATATAAGATATTTCAAAATCCTCATTGGTCAGATTTCGACCTTCTCCGTTAAACATGAATCTATCGTTGGTAAGCTCGAACCGTACCTTCTTCTTTCCGTAGTATTCAATATCGGTAGGCTGATGTCCGTCCTCAAGGGTCAACGGATAGGAATAACATTTAAAATCGGCTGTGAAATATAATTTTTTATCGATATAGGGGATAGTTCCGTCTCTCAGATCATCAAGTGAAAAATTATTATATCCGGAGCTGTTATATTTGAAGACTAATTTATTCGGCACAACAATAAACGATGCCGGAGTGTAACTGAAACGGGAGGTGGCGGAAGCGTTTGTCGGTACATCCACTCCATCGAAGGGGGGTGACAATTGCCTGGATCCGATTTTCTATTTCGTATTCACTTGTAAGAGGATAAGTGGATTTTTTATGCCTTGTCAGTACCCAGTCATCACGATAGTAGCTGGCACTCTCGTCTTTTCCGGATTTGTTAGGCAGCTGAGCAGTGGCAGTGTTGACGTTTGTAAAATTCTTCTGGCCGCTCAGACGATAGCCCACGACCTCACAGTCCTGAGAAGCGGGTGTATCGATAAGTTCAAAATTAAAGGGCTGAGTACAGTCGGTAAAGGTCGTGTGAACAGACCAGATCAGATAATAATAATCATCCGCATTTGCCGGTCTGCTTCCCCAGCTGTCATTCCATTTAAGAGGCCGCTGGTAATCTTCTTTGTTTGAAGATGAGGAATCACCGATAGTTTTCGTTACTGAATCTATCTCTACCGAGGTGTCAAACACGATACCGGGAAGGGTAACGCTTTCGGAAACATCGGGTTCTCCCTCTCTGCTCAGTGTAACGGAAAACTGCGGCGCCGTGTGAGCAGAAGTATCACCGTCTTTATATTCGTAGGTAAGCTGCTTTGTTGAATAGGATACCTCAAAGAATCCGTCCTGTGCTGCCTCCACGTCCATCAGGTTCGTAATGACATAGCAATCCCCATCCTCATAATATGCATATACGGTATCGCTTTCCGCCTGATCCTTAGCCGGCACGGACAGTTCACACTCGTCCGAGTATTCTCCGTCCCTGTTTTTAAGAATTGTTTTGGGGACACGGATATTCATACACTCCCGTCCGATGTCTCCCTGGCCGGAAAAGGCATAATTGATACGATATACAAATAAGTGATTTGAATCCGTCAATGTCGGCGTCCAGATATATTGGTCGCCTACTTTATCCGCGCCGTAAACCAGTGATACATCAAAGGTCTCTATTGACAGCGTTGAAACACTGGGGTCGGCTTTAACGATAACATTCAGGCCTGTTGATAAAGCAGACAGAACTAACATGAATACCAGCAGCAGGGAAATGATCCTCTTTGATCAGCAGTCGATCACCTTTTTCATATTGCCGCACCTCCGGATCTACTTGCTGTGTTGTCCACAAATAACAACATCAGATGGCTGCACCGCAAAAGCGGCTCAGCAGTTTCTGCCGTTAAGAGACTTAAAAGCAGTTTATTATTCATAGCATACATCTCCCCTGTTATCGGTTTTTTGTGACCGTGAAAAAAATGCCCAAGCCAATACAGTTCCAGCTTCATCGTCCGAGTCGCCGCAAAGACCAGAATACTTATTTTATTGAGCAAAGATGGAACATAGAGCATTTTTGTGAACATACAATATGTACAAATGTTAATAGTATGTCTATTATATTATATTAGATTATTGTATTTTATGGGATATTACTCATTTCCTGAGTACATATTGTCCTAAATTTTTGATATAATATTATTGGTAGGCAAAATGTTGTGCGAATAATCCCGCAGGATAAAGAAGGTCCGTTTTTTGTACATTGCGTGTTATACAGCCCGCTCCGAATCAGTTTCATAGAACTGTCAGCACTTTCCGGCTGTGAATTGTTTGACCCTCCGCTCCATAGCAAGACACACCCTTTGGAAAAAAGGCAAATTTGCTTCCCGATGCAAAGAAGAGAAAAATAAAATCATCAATCGGGCAGTATATTGCTGTTGTCTGTCTGAAAACAAAATTTTTTTTTCAAGTGAACCGATCGGATCCGCAAATGATCTAATGTATGAAGCCTTCAAAAAGGAGTGCAGTAATGCATAAACCGAATTATATCGGTTTAGCCGGAGAAGGATGGTAACCTTTCCTGCACTTAAAATTTCAGAATCAGGAGTGAACAAATCATGAAAAGATCAAGAAACAGAAAAATGTTCAGAAGGATAACAGGTTGCCTTCTGTCCGCCGCAGTATGCTTTTCGGCAGGAGCTGCCATAACAGGACTGCCGGTCAGCGCCGCAGAGGTCGGCGGTGACGACACCATGTATCAGCTTGCAGACAGCTGTCAGGAGGGTACTATACTTCATTGCTTCAACTGGAGCTACATCGATGTAACGGAATCTATGAGGGAGATCGCAGCCGCAGGCTTCACATCTGTTCAGCTGTCACCGGCTCAGTTTACTATCGGTTCGATCATGTATGATGGTCCCTGGTACTACGCTTACCAGCCTGTAGATATGTGTCTGGACTATTACAGCTCCAAGGAGGATCAACTCAGGGCGCTTTGCCGGGAGGCGGATAAATACGGCATTAAGGTCATCATGGATGTAGTCGCAAACCACATGGTATATGTGAGCGAGACATCTCCGGAGGAGTTCAAAAAGTACGATTACTGGCACAACAAAGGCGATATCAAAGACTACAGCGACCGGACAAATATAACAAGCGGCAGCCTTCTCGGGCTGAGGGATCTGAACACCGAAAACAAAAACGTACAGACCAGTATCAAAAGCTACGTAGAACAGCTTTATGACACCGGAGTGGACGGGATACGCTGGGATGCCGCAAAGCACATAGCACTGCCCAGCGAAGGCAGCGACTTCTGGACCACCGTTCTTGACGAAAGAATGTACAACTACGGCGAGATACTTAATAATCCTGTGGATTCGGAGGAGCAGTACGATCTGATGAAGGAGTACGCTTCCCTTATGTCCGTTACGGACAGTACCTATGGTGAAGAGCTGGTAAACAGCTTCAACCAGGGCAAGGCTCCCGATACCGAAAGCAAATGGATGTCCGAGGGCATTGCAAGCGACCGTCTTGTTTTCTGGGGAGAAAGCCACGATACCTATTCCAACGGTCCGGGCAAAGAAGGCGCGACTACAAGAATGTCCCAGAATACCATCGACAAGGCTTATGCCGTGGCGGCGGCAAGAGAAGGCTCGACTGCCCTTTATCTTTCAAGACCCTCCGAGACAGAAAGTGACAAGATACTCGCCGATGTATCCGGCAGCACTCACTTCACGAGCCGTGAGGTCAGCGCCGTCAACCACTTTCACAATGCAATGGAGGGCAGAAAGGACAGCGTTCTTACAGAGGACAATTGTGTTGTAGTATCGAGAGAAAACGGCGGCGCAGTCATAGTCTGCGGCGGAGAGGGCGGTCAGGTAACATTGTCCAATCCCGAGGGATATGCGGTCCCCGGAACATATTATGACGAAGTGTCCGGAAACAGCTTTACCGTTACGGAGACCTCCATAACCGGCACTGTGGGCGAAAGCGGCATTGCGGTCATCTATGACAGCGATTTTCTTGGCAGCCTCACCGCAGACTCGAAGGATGTAAAATATTTTTACAGCTCCCTTGACATCACCCTTGGCGCAAAGGATGTAGAAAACACAGCCTACGAGATCGCCTATACTGACGAAAGCGGTACGCCATGCGTAAAGAGCGGTTCATATTCTGACGGTGACGTTATCACCATTGGTGAAGGCGCTCTCGATAAAACGACCATCACCCTGACTCTTACGGGAACGGCAATAAACGGCAAGGCAAGAAAAGAAGTATTCAGCTATGAAACGAGCTCTGACTACAGAACTTTCCCCTACAGTCTCGAAGAAAGATGGAGCGAATGTATCTTTGGATTTGACAACCTTGACACAAAATGGGAGGATGTATATTTTTACGCCTACTCAAAGGACGGAGATACCCTGACGGAAAACGCACCCTATCCGGGCGAAAAAATGACCTACGAGGGTCAGGAGCTCTTTTCATACAAGCTTTCCGATAAATTCGGAGACAAGGATATATTTGTCATCTTCAACAACGGAAAGGGAGCACAGATCAGCGAAGGAAAATACTGCGTCAACAAAACCAGATACCCCTACGGAGCGGTCTATTCACATGGATATTGGGGGGACTACATGGGCACAAGCATTCCTCCCACAGGCCACAACCACACCCTTGTGCATAACGAAGCCGTCTCCCCCACCGAAACCGAACCCGGCTCACAGGCCTATTACAGCTGTACCGGCTGTGACAAGCTGTATTCCGATCCCGCAGGTCTGACCGAAGTGACCATGGAGGAAATTATCATTCCCGCAACAGTCAAGAAGGATGCTGATGACGGCAAAACCGATGACAGCAAAACCGATGACAGCAAAACCGATGACAGCAAGACCGACGACAACAAGACTGACGACAACAAATCCGATGACAACAAATCCGATGACAACAAAACCGACGACAACAAAACCGATGAAAATCTGCTTATTGTTCCTTCAGACGATACCTCACCAAAAACCGGTGACGAAACCCCATTTGCTGTGATCGCTCTGTCTGCCGTAATTTCCGCCCTGGCAGCACTCCTTATTGTCAGGCGGAGACAGAGAGAAGAATAATACCATATACATATCGACATCACTTGGCAAAAGTGTAAACGCAGCTCAATATCGGCAAGTCTTCCATACGGCTATGGTATATCCCGCAGACATCCAGGACACTCATCATTGAGAAAACCTCATAACAGGCGCAGCAAACGTATCGACAGGTTCGTCAGTATCGTCAGACGATATTGCAGATTTGACGACACTATCGTCAGATTCGTCGGTATCGTAAGACGATAGTGCGGTTTTGACGATACTATCGTTCGTCTAAGTTATATATATCTGACGATATACATATCGATAGTTGCGTTGTCACAGACAGATAAAGCGACCGCTTTTGAATCAGCGGTCGCTTTATTCATTCTTCCGGTGACGATCCGGTTTATTATAGGCTGACTTTGGAAGGTTCCCGGATAAAAACTGCTTATCATAAGCTCCGGAAGTCAACAACTATATAACAATACAGCAAGGGACAGGGTGCCGGTGCTCTTAACTCTTCCCGGGCAGGTCCTGTATTGAAAACAAAATAATATAATGTGTAATACCCTTGAGGCTAAAACGAAATTCCTTACTATACGGTACACAGAAAAGAAACAATTACTCTGGGTGCAGCAGGAAAGAAAAAATTCCTTAGGGAGTACCGGACAAGTAATTACATTTCAATGAAAAACCCAGCATAGCCCAATATAAAAACAATCAGTTTTTCTGTACAATTTGCAGGTTACGTAATATTAGCAGTAATGGTATAATTAAACTGATATAGTGGGCGCGGACTATCACCAAAGTATATTCCCACTTAAATTCTCCCACGCAAGAGATAGTCAGATCAAAAGAAAAGGAGGAGTTATATGAAAAATAGAAAAAGCGTCCTGAAGCGTGTTGCAGCAGCTTCTTTTTCTGCTGCGCTGCTAATAGGAATGATACCGCTTCAGTCTCTGACCGGACTGGAGTCCGTCATTGCTCCGGCTGTTTTCGCTGAGGAGGACGAGGGTGAAGGGCCTCTTATGCCCTGCACCGATCCCGTTTCACCGTCGGGAGAAAAACCTGATAAATATCAGGATTACCGCGAGGATGTGGATAAAGTTGTTTACAAAGATAATAACACCGACCTGCCTTATATTCCCTCAGGTGCCACCTCTTCCGGAATTTTTACCGGAGGAGGAAGCTGGTCTTACTATGGATATGGTTCAGCGTATCTGACATTCAACGGTTCCACTATCCCTGCAGAGGCAATCTCAGCCATTTATGAAAAGTCAGAGTATGCTATCACTCTGAGCACCAGGTACAACCTGTACAACGCAACCACCATCGGAAAAGATGCGCTCAACCTGACTCTGGTCAATCTTTCTGACAATGATCTTGCATTGACCACTCTCAGCTTTGGCAGCGCTTCAAATCCGGACGGCAGCACTGTCACAATAGGCGACCGGGCTTTCGCCGGTATCACTACCGTCAACAGTCTTGAGCTTCCCATGCCTCTTACCGCTGTCGGTGAAGAAGCCTTCTATGAGCTTGACGTGCCGGTGACGTTCATGGGCAACAAGCCCATTGCCTTCGGCGCCGATGCCTTTGCCGCACTGGGCAGCGACAAAACCGTCGTTATACCCTACAACTCCACCTATGACGGTCAGGTCATAGTTCCTGTAAACGGAAAGTTTCCCGCCGTATTCGGTGAGGCAACGGTCCGGGTCAAGGATGAATATTTCAAGGTGGATGCAGTTGAGCCCACCTGTGAAAAGAGCGGCAACATCGAATATTACATTGGTCCGAACAGCAAATACTACAAAAAGACCTCCAGCGGCACCTATAAGCAGATCACAAGGTATGATATCGTCATCAGCAAGACCGGCCATGACTATGAGAATGCTCGTAGAATAAAATGGGGTGCCATCTATGAAAAGGACGAAATCACAAATACCTATCCGGATACCCCAAAAGAACTGCAGGCATACAAGGTAAAGATCTGTGATATTTGCGGCAATGAAAGTCTGGAAAAAATAAGCAGCAACACCCTGTATGTTTCCCGTAACTGCCTGATGGCTGAAAAGAGGATATACTGGGTAGACTATACAGACGAGAATGGAGATCAAAAGAGAACGATCCGCCAGCTGATTCTTGGCGAAGGTCCTCTCGGTCACGACTATGGAGCTCCCGCATATGTATGGTCAGACGATAATTCTACCGTTACTGCCACCCGTGTCTGCAGCAGAAACGCAGAGCATAAAGAAGAAGAAACCGTCAACACCGTTTCAGAAACCGATGAGCAGACCCAGAAGATCACTTATACAGCAACATTTTCAAATGCTGCATTCGCCACCCAGACCAAAACCGTTGACTTAGCTTCCGGACTGTCCAACTGTATGACTGTTTCCCCCGAAGCCACAACAGCAGGCACCGCAGTTACCATCACTGGCGCGGCAGAGGGCGGCTATGCTCCCTATACGTACGCTGTGGATTACAAGGTAAGCGGCGATACAGCCTGGAGGAGCGCAGTGGAATTCACCTCGGACACCGAATTGTCCTTCACTCCCTCTGTTCCCGGTGACCATTATCTCCGTCTTACAGTAAAAGACAGCAAGAACAAGAGCGTATTCAAGTATGTAAAGCTGACGGTTAACGCTCTGGATCTTGTAAACAATATGAGCCTGTCCTCAGAGTCCACAACAGTGGATACCGCAGTTACTATCACCGGCGCAGCAGAGGGCGGT
>JBGUWL010000114.1:0-39333 GCA_045221075.1 Acutalibacteraceae bacterium | reverse complement strand
TGATGTCACTGGTTCGAGCCCAGTTGGGGGAGCCAAAGCGAAAATCCTGACATTAGGGTGTCGGGATTTTTGCTTTTTTGTTATGCTTAAAAAAATAATATTTCCCCACTTCTTTGTGGTCAGGATTTTCTAAATGAATACTGAAAACTTAAAACTGAAAAAATAATAATGAATAGGGTCCTCCGCATCATTCGCTTTTAACAGCACTTGCTTGGACTGGTGCTTTTTTTATATTTTTTTTCCCTTATTTTATGGATGTGACATCGGTTACCATGCCCGACGTTGAAAACGTGATTCATTGTATTGATTTACTACTGAATAATACTATAGACGTAAAAACATCAGCCAAAGCAACCGTGATGCAGTGTAATCTCTTGGAACAGGCTTGCCGGCTTGCATCATATTTTATTGACTTTTAATTTATTACAAGGTATAATCATGTTGGTTTCTGCGGGATCTTTGCTGTATTTTCCTGGACTATTTGCTTTGCCTGTCCCGCACCGTTTTGAAAGAGAGTTGATCTTTACGTATAATGTACTTGAAATGCTGGAAAACAGTACTGCCGCTTTTCCTGAAAAGATCGCTGTAAAGGAAGGGGAAAAGTCCCTTACCTATTCTCAGCTTTATTCGCGCAGCCGGGTCTTCGGAACTGCGCTTGCGGCTTATGACATCAAAAATCAACCAGTAGGTGTCTTTATGGAAAAGGGTGTTGACGCCCTGTGTACATTTATGGGTATCGTGTACGCCGGCGGATTTTATTCAATGCTCAATACCGAGCTTCCCGACAGCCGGCTTGAAACTATTGCTTCTGTGCTTGAACCAAAGATCATCGTCACTGTTCCGGAGCTTCTTGAAAGGGCCCGGCGCCTTTTTGACGGAGTGCGTCTTGTGACGGTTGATGAGCTTGACAATGCGCAGTCTGATGGTGTTGTGCTGGATAAGATCCGCTCAGGGATGATAGATACCGACCCGCTGTATATAAACTTTACCTCCGGTTCTACCGGAGTGCCGAAGGGTATTGCCGTTGCCCACAGGAGCGTAATTGATTTTATCGGCTGTTTTACAAAGCTGTTTTCAATTGACGAGACCGATGTTATTGCAAATCAGGCGCCCTTTGACTTTGACGTTTCCGTGAAGGATATTTATTCTGCGCTGATGACCGGAGCCGAGCTTGTGATAGTGCCGAGAGAACTGTTTTCGGCCCCTGTTCAGCTTCTTGACTGTCTGTGCGACAACGGCGTGACCACTATGATATGGGCGGTTTCTGCTTTATGTCTTATTACTACATTCCACGGACTTGACTACAGGGTCCCTGACCGTCTGAAAAAAGTTCTTTTCAGCGGTGAAGTCATGCCCAAAAAGCATCTGAAACGGTGGAGGGACAAGCTGCCCGAGGTTATGTTCGTTAATCTTTACGGCCCTACAGAGATAACCTGCAACTGCACCTATCACATTCTTGACCCTGACAATGACTATGAAAAGGGTATACCCATCGGCAGACCTTTTCCCAATGAGGATGTTTTTCTCCTTGATGAAAACAATGTTCTCATCACTGAAACCGGAAAAGCGGGAATGATTGTCGTTCGGGGCACGGCACTTGCCCTGGGATATTACCGGATGAAGGAGCAGAATGAGCGCAGCTTTATACAAAACCCCCTCAACGACAGATACCCCGAAACGGTGTATCTTACCGGAGACAGAGGTTATTACGGCGAAGACGGAGAGCTGTACTTCTGCGGAAGGACAGATAATCAGATAAAGTACATGGGACATCGTATCGAGCTTGAAGAGATCGAAGGCGCCATGTCGTCTATTGAAGGAGTTGACCGGTGCTTCTGTGTGTTTGACGAAGAGAAGCAGCGCCTGAAAGGATACTATGTCGGAAGCATCGAAAAGGATGAGCTGCATTCAACAATGCGCAGTACCCTTCCTCCGTTTATGGTGCCGGGATATATAAGGCGGATAGACAGGATAGTGCTGACCAAAAACGGAAAGACAGACCGGAAGGGAACTATTGCGCTGCTGGAGGGGAAATGATATGGAGCGGTATACCGAAACCCTGCTCAAAGAAAACGATAATGCGTTCTATGTGTTTGACATTGCCCGTGTAAAGGCGCGAATGGAGCTTCTGCGTCGCAGTCTGCCTGAGGGTGTGGAGCTTTGTTATGCAGTCAAGGCCAATCCTTTTATACCGGGTTATATGACCGGAATGGCTGAAAGGTTCGAGATATGTTCTCCGGGTGAAGCCGATATATGTTTTGAGTGCGGGGTCCCGAAGGACAAGATGGTCATTTCCGGTGTTTACAAGACCCCCTCGTTTATTGAGAGGCTTGTGGCTGATAAAGATTTTGACGGGATTTTCACCGCCGAATCCCTGAGTCAGTATGAGCTTTTGCAGGCTCTTTCCGAAAGGTACGGAAGAAGGCTGACGGTGCTTCTGCGGCTTACAAACGGCAGTCAGTTCGGAATGAACGACACCGATATTGAACGTATTGTTTCGGAGCGGGAAAGTACACCCCTGATTGATATTGCGGGGATACAGTACTTTTCGGGCACTCAGAAGACGTCGGTAAAAAAATTCCGCAGAGAGCTTACGGCCCTTGATGCGTTTATAGTAAAGCTTGGTGAGGACTACGGGTTTACTGCAAGGGAGCTGGAATACGGCGCAGGATTCCCGGCGGCATATTTTGAAGAGGACAGCATTGACGAAGGCGGGATATTTGAAGGCTTTTCAGAGTGTCTGTCGGAGTTTGTCAGCAAGCCCAGAATAATAATAGAGCTGGGCAGGAGCATTGCGGCCTCCTGCGGAAAATACTACACCCACATTGTAGACATGAAGGAGAACAAGGGACAGAAATATCTGCTGATCGACGGAGGTATGCACCATCTTGTGTATTTCGGTCAGGTCATGGCGATGAAGAGACCCTTTGTTTCGGTGGTGGGCAGTGAGGATATGCCCCCGCAGGATCAGTGGACCGTATGCGGTTCGCTCTGTTCCATGAATGACATAGTTGTAAAGCAGCTTCCTCTTCCGCCCATAAAGACCGGAGATGTGCTGTGCTTTGAAAATACAGGAGCCTACTGCATGACGGAGGGCGTAGCGCTGTTTCTCAGCCGCGACCTTCCGGCAGTTTATATTATAGATACGGACGGTACCCTTTACCGTGCCCGCCGCTCTTTTGAAACAAAGGAGCATAACATATCAAAAAACGAAAGGATGTATTAAAATGGAAAGACTTATCGAAATACTGGAGGACATTCACCCCGATGTTGACTATGCCGGCTGTACAGATCTTATTGACGGCCATATCCTCAGCTCCCTTGACATCATTTCCCTTATTGCAGAGCTGGAGGACGAATATGACATAACCATCCCCACAGTGGAGATCGTTCCGGCCAACTTCAATTCCGCTCAGAAGATGATGGATATGATCCTGCGTCTGCAGGAGGAATGATAAAATGGAGCTTTCCAACCTGTTTCTTGCCGGATACGGCAGGTCGATGACCTCCCTGTTTTCATTGACCTATCTTTTCGGCTTTCTTCCGCTGGTGCTGATAATATACTCGGTTGTGCCGGCGAAGGCGAAAAAATACATTCTTCTGCTGGGCAGCCTTGCGTTTTTCTGGCTCATCAGCGGAGGACTGGTTTTGTATCTTATACTCTCGGTTTTTTCCATACACTATTTCGGGATATGGATAGACCGCATCGGGTCCCGGATGAAGGCTCATATCTCGACCCTTGAAAAGTCAGAAAGAAAAGCCGCAAAGCAGCCCTTCATCTCACGTCAGCGGCGTGTCGTTGCCCTTGCTGTGGTGCTGCATATAGGAATGCTGCTTGTGCTGAAATACTCTGCGTTCTTTTTCGGGAACGTCAATTCCCTGTTTTCGATGCTGCATATACCTTTGCAGCTTGAGATACCTCAGTTTCTCATGCCCATCGGCATATCCTTCTTTACACTGCAGGCGGTATCATATATCATCGACGTATACCGGGGTACGGTAAAGGCGGACGACAACATACTCCGGCTGGCGCTGTTCATGAGCTTTTTCCCCCAGATAGTGGAGGGACCCATCTGCCGCTATCAGCAGACTGCGGAGCAGCTCTGGCAGGTAAAGGGTATCACGTATCATAACTTCACCTACGGACTGCAGCGCATACTCTACGGGATGATGAAAAAGGTGGTTATTGCGGACCGTCTTAATCCTCTGGTGCAGAGCATTTTTGACAAGCCCAACAGCTTTGACGGCGGTATCGTATTCTTCGGAGCCCTGTGCTATACGGTGCAGCTCTATATGGACTTTTCCGGCGCCATGGATGCCGTTGTGGGAACGGCGCAGATCTTCGGCGTTGAAATGCCCGAAAACTTCAAGCGCCCCTTCTTTTCCCGTACTATATCCGAATTCTGGAAAAGGTGGCACGTTTCCCTTGGCGAATGGTTCCGTGACTATATTTTCTATCCGGTGACCTCCGCAAAAAAGATGAAAAAGCTGACCTCCTCCGCCCGCAAAAAGATAGGCAACCATTTCGGTCCCCTGCTTGCGGGAAGCATCGCTCTGTTCTGTGTATGGTTCTGCAACGGACTGTGGCACGGCGCGGCGTGGAGCTTCATTTTCTTCGGAATGTACCACTTTGTGCTGATACTTTTCGGAAACATAATCGCTCCGGCTGTCAATGCCGTAAACAAAAAGCTGCACATCAACCCTGAATGGTTCGGTTACCGGCTTTTCCAGATACTGCGTTCCGTATTGCTTGTCGTTATAGGCGAGCTGTTTTTCAGGGCAAACGGGCTGAAGTCGGGCTTTTCCCTGTTTTACCGTATTATCACTGACTTTTCCTTCTCCGGCTTCAACGGCGGACTCTGGGGAAAGTTAGGCGTTGACTGGCAGGACATGGTGATAGTTGCAGCGGCGCTGCTGCTGATATTCTTCATCAGCATACTCAACGAAAAGAAGATATGCGTAAGAGACGTCCTTGCAAAGCAGAATATAGTCGTGCGCTGGGCGGCGTTCTATGCGCTTATCATGTTCATTGTCATATTCGGAGCATATGGGTTCGGCTACATTCCCGTTGACCCGATGTATGCGCAGTTTTAGGAGGTGAGGTCATGCGCGGATTTTTAAAGAATTCTCTCAAAGGGCTTGCCTTTGTTCTGGGTCTTGGGGTGCTGCTGGCGGCAGCGTCATTTGTGATGATACCAAGGGACAATACCCCCGATGACTGGAAGCATGACGCCTCTGCAAACGGGATTCTCGGAGAACCTGAAAACACCGTTGACGTCATCATGTTCGGTGACAGTGAGCTGCGTTCCTCCGTTGTTCCCCTGCAGATATGGGAGCAGCAGGGCATAACCTCCTACTGCTGCAGCACCAACAAGCAGAGACTCTGGTATACCTATGAGCTTTTTACTCAGGCTCTCAGCAGCCAGAAACCGAAGATCATAGTATTTGAAACAAACAATCTTGTCAAATCCTTTGCCCTGGATGACGCCGTACTTCATACTGCGGAAATGGTCGTTCCGGTGCTGAAATACCACGACAGGTGGAAGTGCCTTGACTTCGGCGATATCGGCAAAACTCCGGAATACACCTACACCGACCCCAACAAGGGATATTATTATTCCGACATCATAAAGGCGGTTCAGGAGGAAGACACCAAGGCTTCCGAAAAATCCGAGGAGTATATCCCCCTGATGAACCGTATGTACATAAACAAAATGCTGTCCGTCTGCAAAGATAACGGCATAAAGGTATTATTCCTCAGCACCCCCAGCACAAAGAACTGGAACAGCGCAAAGCACAAGGCCATTGAGCGTCTTGCAAAGTCGGCCGGAGCGGATTATCTTGATATGAATACCATTACCGACAAGCTGGGTATCGACTGGAGCACCGACACAAGGGATCAGGGCGATCACCTCAACTACACCGGCGCCTCAAAGGTGACAAAGTACCTTGCGGACTATCTTGGCGGCAAGGGTATCCTTCCTGACCACAGGAACGACCCCTCATATACTTCGTGGAACGTCGCCCTTGCGGATTTCAAATCCTCACTGTGACTCCTGAGGGAAATTATTTCCGGCTGGGTGACTTTTTGGGGAAAACCCTTTTCCGGCGGAAAAAGGGTTGTTCCCCAAACCCCTTTCCTAAAACCGCTGTGTTTGTAATATGACCAATAAACCGTTGGCAATAATGAGTAAGCGGCAGTTTTCCGTGATCACATTGAATTTTTATTTCTGTTGTGACGCCGTACCAGACAACAAAACAAAAGGCCGGTCAGTGCCGGTCATTTCCTGCCCCGCTGTAACAAGGCGGGGCTTTCTGTTTTGCTTAAAATTACTAAGAGTACAGGTCATACTAAACTCCCATTAATAGCGCGTCAGCGTGTCGGAGTTTGCATGAGACGTCATCTGTGCAAAAAGTATCAGTTCATGGAATATCCGGTCATGAAGTCTGCCGAGGGGTCAGCCGGTAATTATGATCTCATAAAGCTCTTCAAGACGTTCTTCGTCGCTGAGCCGGTTTTTTCTCCCCCCGTGAGTTTCAACGTAGGTCATCCCCAGTTTTTTCATCACCTGACGTGATGCGCTGTTTTCTGAGTCGCACTGCGCAATAAAGCGTTCGATGCCAAGGGCGCTGTGAAAATACCCGATCAGTGCGCCGGCAGCTTCCGCCGCAAAACCGTTTCCCCAGAGATCCCGGCGGATTATCCATTCAAGCTCTCCGGTCTTTCCGCCGTCTTCGATATAAAGACCCGCTCCGCCTATGTGGTCGCCGTTATAAAGCACCCCAAAGCCGTAATGCTCAGGGCGGGGCTTTTTCATCTCGGCTTCGGTCTCCTTAAGATATTCCATGACCTCCTGCTCACTGTGCTTTGGGAAAAACACCATCATAAGCGCATTTTCGGGGTCAAGGGCATAGCGGCAGGTGCTTTCAAGTCTGCCTGTATCAAGGGGTACAAGGGTAAGTCTGGGCGTTGTGATAGTCATGATCTTTTCTCCCGGTTTGATTTTTCTGAATTACGATAGAATTATATCACGTTATACTAATAATGGCAACAGTACAGTATCACAGCGCAGAGCTTTCCCTGACTTTGTATCCCGGGCCTCGGAGCCTCGTCCATGGCTGAGGCCGTGAGCCGGTACTGACGGATCATGAATCCCGGGACGCTGACCCTCTCCTGTTCTCTGCGGACAACCTTACCGGAGTCTGTCGTGGGATACCCTTCAAAACCTGTGTTGGAGTCAGAACAAAGGAACGGGATTTTTTATTTCCGTATCGTTTGTTTATATACGGATACATACTTTTTTGGCTACAAAGGTTTGCATTATCCTCCGATATGTGGTAAAATAAAGGGATAGTAAAGGGGGAGTGAGGATGATAAACGTGCTTGGCGCCGGTCTTGCCGGTTGTGAGGCAGCCTTCCAGATCGCAAGCCGGGGCGAAAGGGTCAGACTATATGAGATGAAACCCGGGAAGATGACTCCGGCCCATAAAAGCGGATCCTTTTGTGAGCTTGTGTGCTCAAACTCCCTTAAGGCCGACAGGGTCGAAAGCGCCGCCGGACTGCTTAAGGAAGAGATGCGGCGGATAGGTTCCCTGCTGATGCAGTGCGCGGACAAGTGCCGGGTGCCTGCCGGAGGAGCCCTTGCCGTTGACAGAGAGCTTTTTTCCGGAATGGTCACGGAGTGGATAAAGAATTGTCCGCTGATAGAGGTCGTTCCCCGGGAGGTCACCGAGCTGCCCGATGAGGGAGTTACCGTTGTTGCGACGGGTCCCCTTACAAGTGACGCCCTTGCGGAGAAGATAGCGGGGCTGTGCGGCGAATCGCTGTACTTTTTTGATGCGGCGGCGCCGGTAGTCGCTGCGGAAAGCATTGACATGGAACGTGCCTTTTATGCCTCGCGCTATGACAAGGGCGGTGACGACGCATACATCAACTGTCCCATGAACAAAGAGGAATACGAGGCCTTTTATGAGGCTCTTGTACATGCCGAAAGAGCCCCTCGCCACGATGTTGACGTGATGGACCCGAAGGTCTATGAGGGCTGTATGCCGGTTGAGATACTGGCTCAGAGGGGGATAGATACCCTGCGCTTCGGTCCCATGAAGCCCGTGGGACTAAGGGACCCCCGTACCGGTCACCGTCCCTGGGCGGTGCTGCAGCTGAGAAGCGAAAACAAGGACAAGACCATGTACAATCTTGTGGGCTTTCAGACCAACCTTCGCTTTCCCGAACAAAAACGGGTGTTCGGAATGATACCTGCCCTTAAGGATGCGGAGTTTGTACGCTACGGCGTGATGCACAGGAATACCTTCCTTGATTCTCCCCGGCTGCTGAACTCTGATTTTTCAATGAAGGAAAGACCCGGTCTTTTCTTTGCCGGACAGATGACCGGCGTGGAGGGCTATATGGAGAGCGCTGCATCAGGAATGATGGCGGGAATAAACGCCCTTCTCACTCTCAGAGGAGAGCCCACGGTCACCCTGCCGGATGTGACCATGACAGGAGCGCTTTCGCGGTATATCGCAGACGAAAGCGTAAAGGACTTCCAGCCCATGGGCGCCAATCTTGGCATACTTCCCGCTCTCGATGAACATATCCGTGACAAAAAACAAAGAGCTGCCCGATATGCCGAAAGGTCCCTTGCGGCTCTTGAAGATATCCTTCCACTGTAAGTGTAAAAAAATATAAAGGAGCATGACAGATGAAAGTACTGGTTGACGCATTCGGCGGAGACAACGCGCCTCTTGAAATAATAAAGGGCTGTATCCTCTGCCTTGAAAAATATGAAGGCCTCAGAATAGGACTTGTGGGAAACAAGACCATCATCGAAAACGTTGCAAAGAAAAACTCCCTGTCCCTTGAGGGATTTGAAATACACAATGCCGCCGACGTTATCACCATGGAGGACGAGGCCGGCGAGATAATGAAGTCAAAAAAGGAATCATCCATGGCTGTGGGACTGAGGCTGCTGTCAGAGGGAGAGGGAGATGCCTTCCTTTCCGCAGGCAACAGCGGCGCGCTCATCACCGGAGCCACCCTGATAGTCAAGCGCATCAAGGGAGTAAGACGTCCTGCCTTTGCCCCTGTGATGCCCAGCTCAGGGGGACCCGTGCTGCTTATCGACAGCGGTGCAAATATCGAGGTCCGTCCCGAAATGCTCCAGCAGTTCGGAATAATGGGTTCGGTCTATATGGAGAACGTGCTGGGGGTTGAGAATCCCCGTGTTGCCCTTGCGAACGTGGGTACGGAGGACCACAAGGGCGGCGAGCTGCAGCATGAGGCCTTCCGTCTGCTTAAGGATTCCGGACTGAACTTCATCGGCAATATGGAGGCGAGGGATATCCCTGCGGGAGCCTGTGACGTTATCGTTGCGGACGGCTTTACCGGCAATGTCATCATAAAGATGTACGAAGGCGTTGCAAAGGAGCTTATGAAAAAGATAAAAGAAATGTTCCTTAAAAACCTTAAGACCAAGCTTGCAGCGGCAATGATAAAGAAGGATATATACGAACTGAAACAGTATTTTGATTATAACCAGTACGGAGCCTGCCCCGTGATGGGAGCGGCAAAGCCCGTATTCAAGACCCACGGCAGCGCAAAGGCCGAAACCATAGTGACCTCAATGAAGTCCGTTCTCGACTATCTGGAAAACGACGTCACCGGCAAGATAACTGCCCGCCTTGAAAGCCTCAAGGCAAACAAAGAGGAGAGGTCCGGAGAATGAAAGACCTTGACATAAAGGGACTGATGAGTGAATTGACTATGAAAGAGCTTGAAAAAAGGATCGGATATCATTATCACAACGACAAATATCTTGAAAACGCCCTGACCCATTCCTCATACGCAAACGAGGTGCGGCACGGCACAAAAAGCAACGAGCGTCTTGAATTTCTGGGGGACGCCGTGCTGAGCATTGTGGTGTCTGACTATATCTACCGCAACTGTCCCGACCTGCCCGAGGGTGAGCTGTCAAAGCTGAGGGCGTCCCTGGTCTGTGAAAAGAGCCTGTGCAGGTTTTCCCGCTCTCTGGGAGTTGGGGAGTGTCTGCGTCTCAGCCGGGGTGAAAGGAACCTCAGGGGCAGCGAAAGACCGTCGATCTTGGCCGACGCATTCGAGGCCATTATTGCATCCATCTATCTTGACGGCGGCATGGAGCAGGCGCGGAAGTTCATTCTCAGGTTCATCGAGCCGGAGATACGCAGCCCCAGACCTAAGGCATTCAGGGACTACAAGACCACTCTTCAGGAGATAATCCAGAAAAACCCTGAGGAACACCTCACTTACGTTCTCACCGGAGAAGAAGGACCCGACCACGACAAGCACTTTTCTGTTGAAGTGCATCTGAACAATAACGTAATAGGAAAGGGCGGCGGCAGAAGCAAAAAGGAAGCCGAACAGCAGGCTGCCCGGGAAGCACTGGAGTTGATGGGATATTGAAACACGCAAATGTTGCGATCTTTGTTCCCCACAGGGGCTGTCCCCACGGGTGCAGCTTCTGCAGTCAGAACAGGATCACGGGACAGGACAGTCAGCCTTCTCCACAGGATGTGAAGGAAACCATAGAAAAGGCAAAGAAGAATCTTGGAAAAGAGTCTCACAATGCGGAGATAGCCTTCTTTGGCGGCAGCTTTACCGCCATTGAGCGCAGCGAGATGATATCCCTGCTAAAGGCCGCATCCCCCTATGTGAAAAACGGGGATTTTGCGGGGATACGCATATCCACCCGTCCGGACGCCATAGATGACGAGGTGCTGGATATCCTTAAGGAATACGGCGTCACCGCCATTGAGCTGGGCGCCCAGAGCATGGTCGACGACGTGCTAGAAGCCAACCGCCGGGGACACACCTCCCTGGATGTGATAAACGCATCGGAGCTTATCCGCAAGAGGGGCTTTTCACTGGGGCTCCAGATGATGACAGGTCTGTACCGCAGTACGGACTGGTCCGACAGGATGACCGCCCAGCGTCTTGCCATGCTTAAGCCGGACACAATGAGGATCTATCCTACGGTGGTCCTCAGGGGTACGGAGCTGTATGAACTGTATCAGAGGGGAGAATTCGTTCCCCAGACTCTGGATCAGGCGGTGGGTCTATGCGCCGATCTTCTGCAGTTCTTTGAAGAGAAGGGCATAAATGTCATCAGGCTGGGGCTGCACGACAGTGAAAGCCTTCGGGAGAACATGGCTGCGGGAGCCTATCATCCAGCCCTGCGCGAGCTGTGCGAGGGAGAGCTGATGTACCGCAGCACCGCTGCAAAGCTCAGAGAAGCCGGACTGACCTCCGGCAGGGTAGAATTCTATGTTGCGCCGTCCTCTGTTTCAAGGTTCATCGGTCAGAAGCGAAAAAACCTTGACAGACTGAAAGCCATGGGCATCACCCCCATAGTGCGTCAGGACGGCAGACTGAAAAAATACGAAATAAGGGCTGTGGCCTATAATCCCCTTCTGGCGGAGGGCTGAGCCGTATTGCTGCCGTCCGGAAATGACGGCTGAAGGATATAAGGGATAGAAATGAAACTAAAAGGACTTGAAGTACAGGGATTCAAAACGTTTCCCGACAAGACAAAGCTGGATTTCACCACAGGCATCACCGCCGTTGTGGGACCCAACGGAAGCGGAAAAAGCAATATCAGCGACGCCATCAGATGGGTACTGGGTGAGCAGTCCGCAAAGGCTCTCAGATGCTCCCGCATGGAGGACGTTATATTCAACGGCACCCAGCAGCGCAAAAAGACCGGATATGCCCAGGTCACCCTGTCCATCGACAATGCCGACAGGACCCTGCCCTTTGACGGGGACGAGGTATCCGTAACAAGACGCTATTACCGTTCGGGGAACAGTGAATATCTTATCAACAACACCAACGTGAGGCTGCAGGACATACACGAGCTGTTTATGGACACGGGTCTGGGACGTGACGGCTATTCCATGATAGGCCAGGGCAAGATCGACGCCATCGTTTCCACAAAGGGCGAGGACAGGCGCGAAATGTTCGAGGAGGCCGCAGGGATCTCCCGCTTTCGCTACAAAAAAGCGGAGGCCGAAAGAAGACTGGAGCGCACCGAAGAAAACCTTGTCCGTCTGAGAGATATCCTTTCGGAGCTTGAAGGACGGGTAGGTCCCCTCCGTATACAGTCGGAAAAGGCGAAGGCCTACCTGACCCTTGCGGAAGAAAAAAGAGGACTTGAAATAGCGCTGTGGCTCAAGACCCTTGACAGATCCTCTGCCCAGCTGAAGGAGCAGGAGGACAAGCTTGCCGTTGCCAACGCCCAGTACCAGGCCATCGAAAAGGCTCTTGCTGATGTCTGCACAGAAAACGAGGAGATATACCTGAGTCAGATAGGTTTCGGGGCAAAGGTGGAAGAAAAGCGCACCCTGATAACCAAGGCGGAGGAAAATGCAGCCGCTGCAAGGTCAGAGATATCCGTAATGAAGAACGATATACTTCATAACGAGCAGACCGCTGCACGGCTTGACGAACAGGTAAAGGAATTCCGTAAGTCCTGTGAGGATATCACCCGTGAGATCGGGGTTAAAAAAGCCTTCGTAGAAGAAATAAGAAAAAAGCTTGCCGAAAAGAACAGCGATAGACAGTCTATAGAGAAATCTCTGTCGTCACTCAGATCCGATGACAGTCTGTCAAACGAAAGACTGGATGAGATCAACGAGATCATCAGCGATCTGACACGGAAGGCTGCCGACGAAAAGCTGAGTTATATGACCTCCTCTGCTTCAATAGACCAGCTTAAGGAACGGACAGAGGCTGTGGAGGACAGCATCAGGGCAAAGAAGTCACAGATGTCCACCCTTAGCGGCATTATATCCGAATATGACGATATGCTGGTGGAACAGGATAAAAAGCTCGCCGCGAAAAAGCAGGAGTGTGATCTTGGCGCCGGTGAGTCTGCCCGCTGTCAGGAAAAATGCGAAAAACTTCGTTCCGAATATAACGGACTTGAAATACAGAGCAGACGGCTTTTTGAAAAAGCCGCCATGCTGGAGGAGCTGGAGCGCAATCTTGAGGGCTTTGCCCAGAGCGTAAAGCTCATAATGAAGGAGGTCAAGGGCGGCAGACTTACGGGTATACACGGTCCTGTGTCCCGCACCATAAAGACCTCTTCCGAATACAACATCGCCATTGAGATCGCTCTTGGCACCGCAATGCAGAACATTGTCACCGAGACCGACGAAGACGCAAAGAGGGCCATTGCCTTCCTCAAATCCCATAACGGAGGACGTGCCACCTTCCTTCCCATGTCCACCATCAGGGGCAGGAGCCTCAATGAATCCGGACTGGAGAGCTGTGAGGGCTTTGTGGGCATCGCTTCCGATCTGTGCAGCTGTGAGGAATGTTACCGGGGCATACTCCAGAACCTGCTGGGGCGCATTGTTGTCGCCCGGGACCTTGACTGCGCCGCTGCCATTGCCCGTCGGTATTCATACCGGTTCAAGGTGGTCACTCTTGACGGTCAGGTGGTCAACGCAGGGGGTTCCCTTACCGGCGGTTCTCTTGCAAAGAACACAGGCCTTCTGGGCAGAGCATCGGAGATCGAGAAGATACGCAGTGATGCCCGTTCCGTCAAGGAACAGGCGGACAGAAAAAACAAAGAATCGGAACATGCTCAGACCGAGCTTGATGAAATACAGAACAGGACAGAGCTTCTTCGCCGTGAGCTGACAAAGCTGAGCGAGGACAAAATAAAGATAGAGGCCGAGCGCAAAAGCCGCAAGGCCGAGCTTGACACCGTTGATCTTTCATATAAGGATGCGGTATCCGAGCATGACGACATCCTGAGCCGGCTTGACGAGCTGAACAAGACCATGACCGAAGCCCGCAGGCTTTATGACAGGCACATTGCCGAGATCGCCTCACACAAGGAGACCGTGCAGGTGCTTTCCGGCTCACGCAGCGAGAACCTCCGGAAACGTGAGGAGCTGAATGAAAAGCTGCAGGAGTCACGGATAGAAATACTGACCCTTGAAAAGGACATTGCCTCCGCAGAGGGCGAGATCGCAAACGCCGCCCTGCGCTGCTCCGAATCGGAGCGGGGAGCTTTGAAAAGCAGCGAGGAGGCCGAAGCCCTCAGAGCCGCAAACAAGGACATTCTTGAAAAGATAAACTCTACCGAAAACATCTGCCTTGAACAGAAAAAAATTTCCGATGATCTGAAAGCAGAGATCGAAAGGCTGAACGAAGAGCGCATGGAGCTGGAAAAGCGCTCCGGCGAGCTGCGGCGTGAGGAGCGGGAAAAGACCTCCGAGCGTGAAAGGATCAGCGGCGAGCTTGCGCGTCTTGAAGAACGCCGGAATAACCTGCAGAAGCAGTTTGACGACATCAACGGAAAGCTGTGGGAGGAATACGAGCTGACCCGCCGTGAGGCCGAAAATGTTGCGGCAAAGGTAGATGACCCGGGCAAGGCCCAGCGCAGACTGTCTGAGCTGAAACAGAAGATCCGCGCCCTTGGCAGCGTCAATGTTGCCGCCATCGAAGAATACAAAGAGGTGAGCGAGCGCTACGAGTTCATGAAGGCTCAGACCGGTGACGTTGAGAGATCAAAGGCGGAGCTTATCGGACTTATAAGTCAGCTCACAAAGCAGATGCGTGATATATTCATTGAGCGCTTCCGTGAGATAAACGAGAATTTTTCCACCACCTTTGTGGAACTGTTCGGAGGGGGCAAAGCGTCTCTTTCATTGTCCGACCCCGAAAATGTACTCACCACCGGAATCGACATATCGGTGGAACCTCCCGGAAAGATAGTTTCCCACATTGAGCTGCTTTCCGGCGGAGAAAAGGCGCTGGTGGCCATTGCACTGTATTTTGCAATAATGAAGGTGCGTCCTTCGCCTTTCTGTGTGATGGACGAGATCGAGGCGGCCCTTGATGACGTAAATGTCTACCGCTTTGCCTCATATCTCAGAAGGATGAACAAAAAGACCCAGTTTATCTGTATAACCCACCGCCGCGGCACCATGGAAGAGGCCGACGTGCTTTACGGTGTTACAATGCAGGACAGGGGAGTTTCAAAGCTTCTGTCCCTTGAAGCGCCCCCGAGAAACATGGGAACCGACTCATAACCGTATATGATATTATTACTGTCAGAGCTGCTCTGCGCCGGCTCAGACACCGTATAAAATACAGCGCAGACAGGAGGAGCAGAATATGGGAATATTCAGCAGGATAAAAGAAGGTCTTAAAAAGACCAGAGATGCGATATTCGGCAAGATAGACATGATGCTGAAATCCTTTACCAAGATAGACGAAGAGCTTTTTGAAGAGCTTGAGGAGCTTCTGGTAATGGGCGACGTGGGAATAGTGACTGCCGAAAAGATCTGCGACGAGCTGAGAAAGCGTGTAAAACAGCAGGGAATAACTGACCCTATGGCAATAAACGGTCTGCTTGCAGAGGTCATCACCGAGATGCTCAAGGGCGGACAGGAGCTGCAGGTCAGCACAAAGCCGTCGGTCATTCTTGTCATCGGCGTAAACGGTGTGGGCAAGACCACCACCATCGGAAAAATGGCCGCAAGGTTTGTGCGTGAGGGCAAAAAGGTCACTCTTGCCGCCGCCGACACCTTCCGTGCGGCTGCAATAGACCAGCTTCAGATCTGGGCGGACAGGGCAGGAGCCGACATAATAAAGCAGAACGAGGGCTCTGACCCGGCGGCTGTTGTATTTGACGCCATTTCTTCCGCAAAGGCAAGGGGCAGCGACATCATAATCGCCGATACCGCCGGAAGACTTCACAACAAGAAGAATCTTATGGCCGAGCTGGAAAAGATCAACCGTATCATAGACCGTGAGCTGCCGGATTCCGACAAGGAGGTCCTTCTTGTTCTTGACGCCACCACCGGTCAGAACGCCGTGAACCAGACAAAGGAATTCAAGACCGCCGCAGGCATTACCGGCATCGTGCTGACGAAGCTGGACGGTACCGCAAAGGGCGGCGTTGTGCTTGCCATCCGTGAGGAGCTGAATGTTCCGGTAAAATTCATCGGAGTGGGCGAACAGCTTGACGACCTCCAGCCCTTTGAGCCGGAGCAGTTTGCAAGAGCGCTGTTCGGAGCGGAAGACCTTGAAGAAGAAATGGCGGCCGCTCTTGCGGAGGAAAGAAACGAGACAGAAGAGACACAGCCGGAGGAAGAGCATCGTCCCGCAACCGCAGATATCTGGGCGCAGATAGACGCCGAGGCTGAAGCTGAGGCAAAGGAACAGGCCGCGCAGACTGCTGCCGAGCCTGCCGTAAGCGAAGAGGAGCTTGCCCGTAAGAAGGAAGAAGAAAAGGCCGAAAAAGAAAAGCGCGCCGAGGAACGTCATCACAGGGCAAAGAGCAAGTACAACTGGAGTACTTCTCCCGCGCCTGCGGCTCAGGAGGATGACGAATGGTTTGAACAGTGGAAGAAAGGCTCGGAGTCCTGAGGGACGCAGACCCATAAAGGAGGGAACCGAACGTGATATTTGTGATCGCTTCAAATAACAAAAAGAAAATAGAGGAGCTTGACCGTATACTCAGCCCTTTAGGGATACATGCCAGAACTGCACAGCAGCTTGGCAAGGAGCTGGACGAGGTGGAGGAAACAGGCTCAACCTTTGAAGAAAATGCCGAATTAAAGGCGAAGGCTGCCTGTGAAAAGACGGGTATGCCCGCAATTGCCGATGATTCCGGACTGGTGGTGGACGCCCTCGGAGGACGTCCCGGAGTTATGTCCGCCCGCTATGCCGGCGAGGATGCTACCGACGAAGAAAAGATCGACAAGCTGCTCAAGGAGATGATGCAGTCCGGCAGCGGTGACAGAAGCGCCCATTTTGAATGTGTGATATGCTGCTATTTCCCCAGCGGCGAAAAGCTGTTTGCCCACGGAAGATGTGACGGCAATATAGGCTATGCCCCCAGAGGTGTGAACGGCTTCGGATATGACCCCATATTCTTTGTGCCGGGGAACAAGACCTTTGCGGAGCTCAGCGACAACCAGAAGGATGTTATGAGTCATCGTGGCAGGGCGCTGAAGGAGCTTGCCTCAATGCTCAAGAAAAAGTACAACATAAAATGATAAGACCCGGAACCGACGGAATATCCGGTGTCCGTGTCATGCAGCGGTAACCTGTCGGATAAGCAAAGGAACTTGACTGAGGGAGAGAGAAGCGCTCCCTGCGGTCGCTCAATGAATAACAGTGAATAATGAATAATTAATAATATTTATATTCGTAAGTATTATGAGAAGAGTTTGGTAATATCGGATTTGTGCAAACTAACTCCCTCCGGCACTTCGCGCCACCTCCCTCAGTGAGGGAGGCATAAAGGCTCCCTCTGGGAGGGAGCTGTCAGCGAAGCTGACTGAGGGAGCAAACAGGCTGTCAGCGATGGAATCAGAAAATAAACATCAGAGTATCTTTATACTGCTGCCGGCTGTATAAAGTGAAACCTATAAAAGGAAAAAAAGAAGGACGAAATATATGCTTACAAGTAAACAGAGAGCGTTTCTGCGCTCACTTGCAATGAACGAAGATACAATACTGATGATCGGCAAGGGCGGTATGAGCGAACAGATCATCAAACAGGCCGACGATGCGCTGAAAGCAAGGGAGCTTATAAAGGGCAAGGTGCTTGAGACTGCAGACCTTACTCCCCGCGAGGCTGCCGAACAGATCGCGCTGGAGACAAACAGCGATGTGGTCCAGGTCATCGGCGCAAAGTTCGTGCTTTACCGCCGCAACCCCGATGAGCCCAAGATACAGCTTCCCAGGGCGAGGAAACGCATAGGCTGATGGGTCTCTGACAGATCATTCAGCCCCTGCAAACCGTATTCCGGATGCAGGAGAGCACACAGGCGCAGCGGATACCCTGTCCTCCGGGACGGGTCCGCACATGGTTATGGACTCTTTGCGGACGCGGCGGACCGTATTTTCCGAAGGGAGATGATACCCTATGAAAACCGCTGTTTTCGGCGGGAGCTTTGATCCCATACACAACGGACATATCGAACTGCTCAGAGTGTGCATAAGGGCGCTGCAGCCCGACAGGACGCTGGTCATCCCTGCGGCGGTGTCTCCCTTCAAGCTTGACCGTTCCGGCACATCTGCCGCCCACAGGCTTGAAATGTGCCGTCTTGCCTTTGAGTATGACGAAAGCATAACGGTCAGCGACATCGAAATAAAAAGAGAAGGCCCCAGCTATACCTTCCTGACTCTGCGGGAGCTGAAGGCTCAGGACCCGGAGGGGACAATATTCCTGATAACCGGAGCCGATTCCTTTCTGACCATACAGGACTGGAAAAATCCGGAGGAGATATTCCGCAGTGCGGTCATCGCCGCCGTTCCAAGAAACAGCGACGATATCGGTGTCCTTGAAGAACACGCCGCAAAGCTGAAAGCTCTGGGCGCAGAGACACTGGTCCTTGACGCTCATGTGATGACGGTCTCTTCAACACAGGTAAGGGACTGCGTAAAGAACGGTGAAGATATAAGCGGTCTTGTGCCGGACAGGGTGAGGGATTACATTATCCTGCACGGACTGTACAAAAGCTGAGGAGTTACAATATGACTAAGAAAAAGACAATGACGGCGGCGGTAATTGTTTATGCGCTGCTGCTTTATATAACGTGGGCGCTGACAGAACTGGTACTTGTACCGGCGGTCAACAGCGCAGTTACCGATGAATATGCCCGAGAACTGATAAGGGACTGCGTCCTGAAGAACATTATATGGACCTTGCCGGCGTTTCTGCTGATACGCCGTTTTTCAAAGGAACTGTATATTTCAAAAAAAGAGCTGTTCGGTATAAACAAAACCGGACTAAAGCTGCTTCTGATCTCGGTGCCTCTTGCGGTCTTCGTACTGTCTGGGGTGATCGTCCGTACACACACCGTTGCAATAAGTCCGTCATTTCATCCCTCAGAGTTTATATCGCTGCTGTTTGTGGGAATAAGTGAAGAATTTGTTTTCAGGGGACTCTTCCTGAACGCATCCCTGTCCCTTGCAAAGAAGAATATACACAGATACATTGCTTTTGGGATAAATGCCCTGATGTTCCTTATGATACATTTTCCTATATGGATAAGCGAAGGGATATTTGTGTCCAGCTTCACGGGCTTTGGTTTTGTCACTGTCATGGCCTTGGGCGTGCTGTTCGGCTGGACTGTGACAAAAAGCAGGTCGATATGGCCGGCGGTGATACTCCATTCCTTCTATGATCTGATGGTTTTTCTCTTTGTGTAGAAATGAGGGCATTCGGGAGGAAAAAATTGCGATTTTTCTTGAAAGCCCGTCAATATCTTGCTATAATAAACGTGCAAATTGTCTTTCGGAGAGATGAATATGACAGATAAGTTTTACGACAGGATCTATGATGAGATCATAAGCAAAAGAATGAAGCAGCCCCGCTTCAAGCATTCAAAGAACGTTGCAAAAGAGGCTGTCAGGCTTGCAAAAAAATACGGCGCCGACGTCAATAAGGCCGCCCTTGCGGGAATACTCCATGACGCCACAAAGGAGACGGACGGGGACAAGCAGCTTGACCTGATACACAAGGCAGGCATTACCCTGACGCCATTGGAGGCGAATTCCCCGAAGCTTTGGCACGCAATTTCCGGCAGCGCCTTTGTACAGACGGAGCTTGGCATCACCGACCGTGAGGTGATCGACGCCATACGCTACCATACCACCGGCAGAGCGGGAATGACATTGCTGGACAAGGTGATATTCATTGCGGACTTCATCTCTGCCGACCGGGACTATGAGGGCGTGGACAAAATGAGAAAGGTTGCCGAAAGGGACCTTGACGAGGCGGTACTGGAGGGAATGTCCTTTACCATTGCCGACCTTGCCCAACGAAAACTTACGATCGCTCCCGACACCTTTGCGGGCTATAACGAAATGGCCGCGCTGAGGGCAAGAGTGAATAATAAATAATTGGAGGATAGTTATGACAGCATTGGAAACTGCACGGCTTGCAGCAAAGGCACTGTGCGAAAGAAAAGGTATCAACATCAAGCTTATCCGCATTACGGATATTTCTTCCATAGCGGATTACTTTGTTATCGCCACTGGTTCGTCAAACACCCATGTAAAGTCCCTTGCGGACAACGTGGAGTACCGTCTTGACAATGCCGGGGTAAGCGTCAGCCATATCGAGGGCTACCGTTCCGATTCCTGGATACTCCTTGACTATGTGGACGTGATAGTCCATGTGTTCTCCGAGGAAGCAAGGGAATATTATGACCTGGAGCGTCTCTGGGAGGACGGAGAAGAAACGGATATTTCCGATATCGAAGAAATGCCCCTTGAAAAGCTGTTTTCCTGACATAGTTCAGTGACGGATATACAAAGAAAAAGGAGAGAGTTGTTTTGAAGTACGATCATAAGAGTATCGAAGCAAAATGGCAGAAAAAGTGGGAGGAGGCAGGCATCTTCCACGCTGAATCCGAGAGCGAAAAGAAAAAATTCTACGCCCTGATCGAGTTCCCTTATCCTTCCGGACAGGGTCTGCACGTCGGTCATCCCCGCTCATATACCGCTCTTGACATTATTGCAAGAAAGCGCCGTATGCAGGGCTATAATGTGCTCTATCCCATCGGCTGGGACGCCTTCGGACTTCCCACAGAAAACTATGCCATAAAGAACCATGTTCATCCCAGACTGGTTACGGAAAAGAACGTTGCCCGCTTTAAAAGCCAGCTTCAGTCCCTGGGTATTTCCTTTGACTGGAGCCGTGAGATAAACACCACCGACCCCAGGTACTACAAGTGGACACAGTGGATATTCCTGCAGCTTTTCAAGCACGGTCTTGCCTACAAGAAGGAAATGGCTGTTAACTGGTGTACCTCATGCAAGTGCGTTCTTGCAAACGAAGAGGTAGTAAACGGCGTTTGCGAGCGCTGCGGCAGCGAGGTAGTAAGAAAGGTAAAGTCCCAGTGGATGCTCAGGATAACCGCATACGCTGACAGACTTATAAATGACCTTGATCTTGTTGACTATCCAGACAGAGTAAAGGCTCAGCAGAAAAACTGGATCGGCCGTTCTACCGGCGCCGAGGTGGACTTCACCACCACAACAGGGGACACCCTGACCGTTTATACCACAAGACCCGATACCCTTTTCGGCGCAACATACATGGTCATCTCTCCGGAGCATCCCATTGTTGACAAGCTCTCCGATGTCATCACCAACATGGACGAGGTAAGGGCATATCAGGAGGCCGCCTCAAGAAAGTCCGACTTTGAGCGCACCGAGGTGGCAAAGGACAAGACCGGCGTTCGCATCGGCGGAGTTGAAGCAATAAACCCTGTCAACGGCAGACAGATACCCATATTCATTTCCGATTATGTACTTGTTTCATACGGCACAGGCGCCATCATGGCCGTTCCTGCCCATGATACCCGTGACCATGATTTTGCAAAGAAGTTTGACCTGCCCATTATCGAAGTAGTCAAGGGCGGTGAGGACGTTCAGAAGGAAGCCTTTACCGACTGTGCAACAGGCATACTGGTAAATTCCGACTACCTTGACGGTCTTTCGGTAGATGACGCAAAGAAGCGCATTATCGAAGAACTGGAAAAGACCGGCAAGGGTCATGCAAAGGTAAACTTCAAGCTGCGTGACTGGGTATTCTCCCGTCAGCGCTACTGGGGCGAGCCTATCCCGATAGTACACTGCCCCTGCTGCGGACCTGTGGCGATTTCCGAAAGCGAGCTGCCTCTGGAGCTGCCGGATGTAGAATCCTACGAGCCCACCGACAACGGCGAATCTCCCCTTGCAAAGATGACCGACTGGGTAAATACAAAGTGTCCCAAGTGCGGCGGCGATGCAAAGCGCGAGACCGATACCATGCCCCAGTGGGCAGGTTCCTCCTGGTACTTCCTGCGCTATATGGACCCCCACAACGACAATGCCCTTGCAAGCAAGGAAGCTCTCAACTACTGGTCGCCTGTTGACTGGTACAACGGCGGTATGGAGCATACCACCCTTCATCTGCTGTACAGCCGCTTCTGGCACAAGTTCCTCTATGACATCAAGGTCGTTCCCACTCCCGAGCCTTACGCAAAGCGTACCAGCCACGGAATGATCCTGGGCGAGAACGGCGAGAAGATGAGCAAGTCAAGAGGCAACGTAGTAAATCCCGATGAGATAGTTGATACCTACGGCGCAGATACCATGCGTATGTTTGAAATGTTCATCGGTGACTTTGAAAACGCCGCTCCCTGGAATTCCAGCAGCATCAAGGGCTGCCGCAGATTCATCGAGCGCTTCTGCGGTCTTGAAGGCATGGTAAAGGGCGACGCTATGCGTCCCGAGCTGGAATCCGCCTTCCACAAGACCATCCGCAAGGTGGGCGAGGACATCGAGACCCTCAAATTCAACACCGCCATTGCAGCGATGATGGCTCTCATCAATGACATATACGCCGCCGGTTCCGTGACAAAAGAGGAGCTGAGGATATTCACCATCCTTATCAGTCCCTTTGCGCCCCACGCAGCAGAAGAGGTGTGGAGCAGCGCAAAGCTGGGCAGCGGTTTTGCATCCGTCGCAAAGTGGCCGGAGTATGACGAGAGCAAGTGCGTTGACGAGTCCGTTGAGATCGCAGTTCAGGTAAACGGAAAGATCCGTGACAAGATCATGGTTCCCGTTGACATCGACCAGGAGGGCGCCCTGAACCTTGCAAAGGCAAGCGAGAAGGTGTCTGCCTTTACCGAGGGCAAGACTGTCGTCAAGGAGATCTATGTCAAAGGCAAGCTCGTAAACATTGTTGTAAAGTGACCAGCGAGCCAACGGATATGACAATAAAAAAAACAGGGATGATGACACACATCGGGTCATCATCCCTGTTTTGTTTGGCTGTGTTCATCTTGATGAATTGCGCTTCTGTTCATGCTGCAGACGGGCGGAGAGCTTGTTGTGATAATTGCGGATCTTGCGCATTTCGTCGGCGTCAAGCTCACGCCATTTTCCGGGCTGGAGCATACCTAACTTTACGGGACCGATGGCGGTGCGTTTGAGTCTCGCTACCTCAAGACCTACGGCCTCGCACATCTTCCGTATCTGACGGTTGCGGCCCTCTTCCAGGATTATTTCGAGAACGGTGCGCTCCTTTTCCGTGGTGACCACACGGACCGAGGCGGGCATGGACTTGCGCCCGTCAATTACAACTCCCGTGGTGAGTGCGGTGAGCTGTTCTTCGGTTATGCGGGGATGCACGGTAACACGGTAGGTCTTTGCAAAGTGGGTCGAAGGATGGCTTATCATGTTGGCAAAGTCCCCGTCGTTTGTCATAAAGAGCATGCCTTCCGAGTCCTTGTCAAGCCGTCCTACAGGGAAAAGACGGGCAGGCACATCGTCCACAAGCTCCGCAACGCACTTTCTTCCGCCTTCATCGCTCATGGTGGTGATAAAGCCCCTGGGCTTGTGGAGCATGATGTAATATTTTTTAGCGTTCTTCCGCAGTGTTATCTCACGTCCCGCCACAACAAGCTTGTCCTTGTAGGGGTCGGCCTTGTCGCCGAGCTTTGCCCTGCGGCCGTTGACGGTGACTGCGCCCCGCTCGATAAGCTCCTCGGCCTTGCGGCGTGAGGCGATGCCTGCATCGGCAATTATCTTCTGTATTCTGATCTTCTCTTTGTTTTCCATTTCCAGATCCCTCCGGTAATCTTCTTAAATGTTTAAAAATCCCTATTCGTCATTGCTGTCATGTGTTTTCATATTTCTTTCAGTGCTGATAGTTTTGAAACATGACTTCCTTGATATACTTACAAAACTCCCATTAAACGCAGACGTAGTCTGAGTTTAATAGCGCGTCAGCGCTTCGGAGTTTGCATGAGACGTCATGCACAGATGGGCGCAGCCTTGGGCGGCGCCTTTTCCGATTAAAAGTGTCAGCTTTTAATCGGAAAATAGTATCACTTATTTATTGAGCGGATGCTCAGCCTAACCGACGCAAGCTCTTTTCCCCTCATAAAAAACCTCAGCTCGCCCACCGTACTGCCCTTTTCCACCGGCATATATACAAAGCGGGGCATTATGATTATCTTTTGTATGGGTCCATCCTCGTCCTTCGGCAGGGTCACACGGCAGTCGGATACGGGACTTACTTCAATGCTGCCGACGTTTTTGTCTGCGGCAGGCAGAGTGTATTTTTCGCTTGTCAGCGCAAGGACCCTGCGTTCAAGCCTTGAAAAACCGTAGTCCAGCATTTTTGCGTGGTCGTTCCAGTCGTCCGGTGCGTTCAGAGTAACCGCTATAAGCCGTATGCCGTTTCGCTCTGCGCAGGAGGTCAGGGTACGTCCCGCGGCTTTTGTGAAACCGGTCTTTATTCCCACGCACCCGTCATATTCCCACAGCAGCCGGTTGTGGTTGCGGCAGTTTATGGTCTTGCCCTCGGGGGATACAAAGCTGACGGTGCAGCTTTTTGAAGATACTATATCCGAAAACTTCCGGTTCTCCATCGCATAGCAGCACAGCAGAGCCATGTCCCGGGCTGTGGAACGGTGTCCCTCGGCGTCAAGACCTGAGGGCGTGACAAAGAGGGTGTTCTTCATTCCTATCATCGCGGCCTTTTTGTTCATCAGCTCCGCAAATTTTTCCTGACTGCCTGCAATTCCCACCGCAATGGCGTTTGCCGCATCATTGCCGGAAACGCACATCATGCCCTTTACAAGCTCTGTTATGGTCAGCACATCCCCCTGACACAGGGAAAGACTGGAGCCCTCGGCAGACATTTCATCGGTAAAGCGTATGGTCCTGTCGTTCACCGCGGCGTATTCAAGGGCAATGACAGCTGTCATTATCTTTGTTATGCTGGCGATGGCAAGAGGCTCGTCGGCACTCTTTTCAAACAGTACATCACCGCTGTCAGCGCACATAAGTATCGCCGACCTTGCGCTGACGGACAAAACGTCCTCGGCGGGTCGGACCGCACTGTAATGCATGACCTTCGGGAAAAGCATCATCAGCGCCATAAAGACTGAAACACATCCTGAATATAACAAAAAGACCACCTGCCCTTTAGTGCTGATAGATATATATGCACAGGACAGGGGGTCTGATACACTGCAGTTATTGTTTTTGATCTGCAAAAGGGCTGTGCAGATCTATGGGGTTATTTTTCAGTCGGCTTTTTCCTCGTCGGCCTTGTCTTCATCGGCCTTGTCTTCATCGGCCTTGTCTTCATCGTCCTTGGACTTGTCCTTCTTGAAGAGTCCCAGAAGCTTGTCCACAAGCTCGGAAACCAGGTTTGCGCCCATACCCACGGCTCTGTCCTGAGAATCCTTGAAGTTGGAAACGTCAAGCAGCTTTACATCGTCCTTTGTGATGGCGATAAAAGCAATAGGCGTTATGGTAACGCCAACGCCGGCGCCGCCGCCGAAGAGATTCTTGTTCTCGGCCTTTTTGGGGTTGAACTCGGAGCCGCCGGAGGCAAAGCCGTACATCACCTTTGAGACAGGGATAACGGTAATTCCGTTGGGGCCGGTGATAGGCGTACCTATCACGGTATCGGCATCCACCATTTGTTTGATCTTATTAAGTGTAGTGTCCATCAGACCTTCGATCGGACGATCACTCATAACAACACCGCCTATTCTGTAATAATATTTTATGTTATCGGTCCGCGCAGAGGCGCAGCCTGCTTTGACAGGCAGGGAAACAATGCACAGCTCTTGTGCATACTGTAAGTATAATATATCCCGCGCTATTTTGCAAGAGCTTTAATGGCCCTGAAGAGGGCGGCAAAAGCGGCGCTCAGCAGGAAAAAGGGCAGGATGCGGGCTCTCATGACAAAGCGCACCCTTGTTTTTGTTTCGGTAAACACAGGAACTATCTG
Source organism: Acutalibacteraceae bacterium (assembly GCA_045221075.1). Taxonomy (GTDB): domain Bacteria; phylum Bacillota; class Clostridia; order Oscillospirales; family Acutalibacteraceae; genus UBA1213. Next base: position 13,522 of record JBGUWL010000114.1, on the reverse strand, counting down.
TTCCCTGTGGCGGCACCTGTAGACGTTCTGCTCGATAAAGCTGACAAGAGGGAACACCGCCGAACACACATAGCCGAAGCTGACGGCTGTCTTTGCGGCGTCCTCGCTTGCAAGGGCGATCTGCAGGTCCATGCGGGATATCACAAGGTGGTCGGTTATCTTTTTTACAAGCAGACCAAGTATGCGCACAAGCTCCTTGAGCAGCTCGATAACACCGCCGACGCCCTTTGATTTTATCCTGTGCATCAGGAAGCTTTCCTTTTTTTCTTCCTCCTCGAGGCCCTTCTTTTTGCGTCTTTTTTCTTCCTTCTGCTGTTTTTTCAGCTCACGCTTTTTCTTTTTTTCTTCCTTTTTGCGTTTCTTTTCCTCCGCCTTTTTTATCTTTTTGGGGTCGGTAGGTTCCTCACGGGCAACGGGAACGGGGAACACGGGGAAGAACAGCCCGATCCTGACTTTAACCTTTTCCTCATAGACCACCTTTACGACCAGAGGAGAAAACAGCAGCAGAATTATCAGCAGCAGAATACCTGCCAGTATCAGTAAAAAAACATTCATGACTGTTCACCCTGTGATTCTGTAAGGCTGTCGGTTGTGTCATCGGTTTTTTCTGTTTCGTTTTCCGTATCCTTTTCTTCCTCCGGATCGTCCTCGGGAAGTGGAGGAAGCTCGTCCAGGGAGGAAATGTTAAAGCACCGCAGAAAATGCTCCGTCGTGCCGTAGATCAGCGGCTTGCCGGGAAGCTCCAGTCTGCCCTTTTCTTCGATGAGCTGACGGGAGATAAGTCCGGCGATGACTCCGGAACAGTCAACGCCCCTGACCTGTTCCACAAAGGCCTTTGTCACGGGCTGATTGTAGGCCACGACAGCAAGCACCTCGGCGGCTGCCTGAGAGAGGGGAGAATTCCGGCGCAGGTCCATGACCGTGCGTATAGGTCCGGCAAACTCTTCGGGGGTACACATCTGATAGCTTTTGTTGAGCCTTACTATGCGTATGCCTCTTTGGGATGCTTTGTATTCCTCCATCAGCTCGCCGCACAGTCCGTTCACCTCGTCTACGGGAATATCAAGGGCTATGGCGATCCTTTCGCCCTCTACGGGAGTTCCGCAGGCAAAGATGATGGCTTCTATTGTCTGCTTCAGCTTTTGTCTGTCCATTCGTTTTCACCACCGGTGATAAGTTTAAGTTGTATGTCTTCGCCATCCTCTTCGATGCGCACACGCTTGCCCTTGATAAGTTCCAGAATTGCAAGGAAGGTGGCCACAAGCTCACTGCGGTCGCTGATGTCGTCAAACATACGGCGGTAGCTCTGGCGGCCGTTTGTGCGCAGCCGGCGCATGACATTGTATATCTTTGAGCTGACGGAAACTATCCTGTGAGAGACTATGCCCGAGAAGGCTTCTTTGGGAGGGGGTATCTTTATCTTGCCCCGTCCCACCGCCGCAAGATAGGGCAGGATCAGATAGTCCGGGTCGTGGGTGCGCTTGTAGGTCATGTCGGCCTTGATCTTTGCAGGTTCACGGCAAAAGCTGTCAAAGCTGATGCCTGCCGACAGAACTGCCGCAACACGCTTGCACTTCCGGTACTCAATGAGCTGACCTGAAAGCTCCCTGCGCATCTCTTCGGCCTCTTCGTGCTTGGGCAGCAGCATGACAGACTTGATGTGTATGAGCCGGGACGCCATTGCAAGGAATTCTCCGGCAATGTCAAGATCCTGCTGCTGCATAAGGTCGATCTGCTCCATATACTGCTCCAGCAGCTCGGATATGCGTATATCATAGATATTCAGTTTGTTCTTTTCGATAAGATGCAGCATCAGGTCAAGAGGACCCTCAAACACATCCAGCTTGTAGGATAGTTTTTCCACGATTTATGCTCCTGTCGGTTTGGAGTCAGGTCACCATGCCCAGGAAAAGGGGAACTGTGTGATGAACAGGATACCGTCACAGAACCAGCTCTGTATCGGGTACAGTATGCTGCTTATCCCGCCCATCATGATAAGGACGAACAGACCCATGGTGATGTACATTTCATAGCGCTGTATCTGGTAGATGGTCTTTGCCGGAAGGAATGACATGAGTATCTTTGAGCCGTCAAGGGGCGGTATCGGCAGGAGGTTGAACACTGCCAGACATACGTTGATGAATATGAAATACTGAAAAAACAGCAGTACATATTTTGTCATTCCAAGGTCTCCCACGGAGTATATTATACCGTTGAAATACGCAAGGGTACCGTTTTTGATAAGTATGGTGATAAGGCCGTTGTATATAAGACCGCCCAGAAGACCTGCCAGGAGGTTCGACATAGGCCCTGCAAGAGCCGTGATGAGCATTCCTGCCCGGGGATTCTTGAAGTTGCGGGAGTTTACCGGCACGGGCTTTGCCCATCCGAAGCCCACAAGAAGCATCATAGCCGCGCCCATATAGTCGATGTGGGCAAGGGGGTTCAGGGTGAGCCTTCCAGACCTTTTTGCGGTGTCGTCCCCAAGCTTGTGAGCCGCAAAGCCGTGGGCGCACTCATGGATGGGGTTGATGAGGAAAATTATCATCAGTACCGACAGGATATATACAAGAACGTTGCTTATGTCTTGTGAACGTATCAGGTTCAGCAGCATATATCGGTCTCCTTTCAGAAAAAACAGCGGATCCTCCCGCTGCTGTTATAACAGAATTCGATGTTCCCGGGTATTACCTTTAGACCCGGTCGGTGCTTCTCCCGAATAGAGAGCTGTCCGCCGGACACGGGAACCAAAATTCCACGACTTCTGTTGACTGTGTTGCTCGCTCCGATAGCGGGCTTGTGTGAGCTTAGTTCCTTGTTTAACCAAAAAGCGGAATCCTGCCGGTCGTACAGAATTCCGCATTGCGTCTCAGGAATTATTCCTTGTCATCGCTGTCGTCGTCCGATTCGTCGGTATCGTCCGATTCGTCGTCGGTGTCGTCCAGCTCGTCCTCGTCGTAGTCGAACTCAAGGGTCTCGCCGCATTCGGGACAGAAGGTGCCGCCCTTTTCCAGGTCGGTCTCATCCAGAGTGATGGTGGTGCCGCAGGTGGGGCAGGTGGCTTCATAGACAGGCTCCTCACAGTCACAGCCGTAGTAGTCGTCGTCCTCGTCGTCCTCATCCTCTTCGTCCTCATAGATAAGGTCTTCAACACCTGCAAGATCCTCATCCAGAGCGTCGATCTGGTCGCATACGTCGTCGTAGCACTGACCCAGATCTGATATATCCTCTGCCATGTCGCCCACAAGCTCAACAAGAGCCTTGAGCACCTTTGTCTGCTTGTCGTTGGGGTCAAGCTCAAGACCCTCCATAAGCCCCTTGATATAGGCTGCTCTTTCCGTAATTTTCATTTTATTCCACTCCATTCATCGGCGGCTTATGCTCTTGACATATACTCGCCTGTTCTTGTGTCGATCTGGATCTGGTCGCCCTCGTTGATAAAGAGAGGTACCTTGATCTCGGCACCGGTCTCAAGTGTTGCGGGCTTTGTTACGTTGGTCGCGGTATCGCCCTTGAAGCCGGGGTCGGTCTGGGTGACGGTGAGGACAACGAATGTGGGAGGCTCAACGCCGAACACACTGCCCTTGTAGGACAGGATCTTGCACTCCATGTTTTCTTTTACGAACTTGAAGTTGTCGCCCAGAACGCTCTTGTTGATGGGGAGCTGCTCGTAGGTCTCGCTGTCCATGAAATAATAAAGATCGCCGTCGTTGTAGAGATACTCCATGTCCTTTCTCTCAATGAAAGCGGTGGGGTATTTGTCGTTAGGGTTAAAGGTCTTTTCAACCACTGCGCCGGTGATAACGTTCTTGATCTTTGTGCGGACAAATGCGGCACCCTTGCCGGGCTTTACGTGCTGGAACTCGATGATGGTTACCACCTGTCCGTCCATATCAAAGGTTACGCCGTTTCTGAAATCGCCTGCTGTAATCATAAATTATGTCCTCCTGTCGGGTAATATTGGATAAAGCCATCAATGCTTTTAAACAGCCCTATACACTTAATGTATTATACTATAACCTGAATGAAATTGCAAGATTTTTACGGCAATTTCCGGTTCTTTTTGGGGAAAACCCTTTTCCGGCGGAAAAAGGGTTCTTCCCCAAACCCCTTTCCTGAAACCGCTGTGTTTTAAAATAGCTGAAATATTTATACGACAAAATAACGGGAATTGACTTTTGTTATACTACTCTGATAACCGGACCCGGTGGGCAGTTTCATGGCTGATGGAATAATTTTCAGGGTTATTTCTGAGGGAAGGTCTGCGGTTTAAGGTGCCGGAAAACCCGCTGTGTCACAGCTCAATAAGCTCCTTGGGAGAGGCCGCAAGGCTGATGCAGCCCTTGGGGGTCACCACCACCATATCCTCGATGCGCACTCCGCCTACCCGGGGTATATACACTCCCGGCTCCACGGTTATGACCATGCCGCTGCGCAGCACAAAGCTGCTGCCGGGTGAGACCGAAGGAGTCTCATGGATGTCCATGCCGACGCCGTGTCCGGTGGAATGTCCGAAGTATTCTCCGTAGCCTGCGCCTTCGATATATGAGCGGCAGGCCTTGTCTACCTCGCCGCAGGTCACTCCGTCACGGACCGCTTCCATCCCCAGCTTATGGGCCTTGAGAACGGTATCGTAGATACGGCGGCGTTTTCCGTCAAGCTTGCCGAAGCACACCGTTCTTGTCATGTCGCTGTGGTATCCCTCGAAGGTGGCTCCTATGTCAAAAAGCACAAGGTCGCCGTGGTCCACTCTTGAATATCCCGGCACACCGTGGGGCATGGAGGTACGGGCTCCTGTAAGCACGATAAGGTCAAAGGACACTCCCTCGGCTCCGCTGCGGCGCATACGGAACTCAAGCTCCAGAGCAAGGTCTCTTTCGCTGACACCGTAGCGGATAAGCCCCAGAGTCTCTCTGAATGCCTCTTCGGTGATCCTCTGGGCCTTTCTCATTCTCTCAATCTCGTCCTCTGTCTTGATGCATCTCTGACGGTCGATAAGGTCGTCAAGCTCTCCGCTTTTTATTGCCGTCGCCCCGCAGGAGCGGAATATCTTTTCTGTTTTTTCTGCTTCGTTCAGGGTGAAGCCGGAGCCTTCAAGCATAATGTTTTTCAGCTTGTTTGTTGTGATAAGGTCCGAAAGGGTCTCGGAGAGCTTTTTGAAGGGGACTACATGGCATACGCACACCTGACGGACGGCATCCTCCTCATAGCGTGAATCCACCATCAGAAAGGCGTCGGTACGGGTGACTAAAAGGTAGCCCAGTGACGAAGCAAAGCCGGTAAAGTACCGGCGGTTAGTCTCGGAATAGATGAGCGCGGCGTCCGCTTTTTCGGGCAGGCGCATTGCAAGTGTAGAAAGCTTTCCGTTCATGGTCATTCTCCCTGTCCGTTCATTTCCGCAAAGAATTCCAGTGCCAGAAAATAGCTGCGCTTTCCGAAGCCTGCGATACATCCCCTGCATACCGCAGAGATCACAGACTTGTGGCGGAACTCTTCACGGGCGTAAATGTTTGACATGTGGGTCTCCACCGTGGGTATCTGTACGGCCTCGATGGCGTCTCTGAGGGCGTAGCTGTAGTGGGTGAGGGCGCCGGCGTTTATCATGATGCCGTCCGTGTTTCCGTAGGCCGCGTGTATCCTGTCAACGATATCTCCCTCGTGGTTCGACTGAAATATCTCTATGTCAAGCCCCAGTGAGGCGGCTTTTTCCCGTACTTCGCTGTTGATGCTTTCGGCGGTCTCGGTGCCGTAGACGTGTCTGTCCCGGATGCCCACCATGTTCAGGTTGGGTCCTAAGATGAAGAGTATCTTTTTCATATTCAGCCCTCCTTGGGGTCAAAGACGGTGTATGTGAAGTCTATTTTTCTCTCTCTGAGCTGTCTTTTTCCGGCGGAGAAGAAGCTCTCTCCCCGGGACGACCACTTGTATTTCATCACAGCCTCGATGCGGAAGCCGTCAAACTCCCTGCTGCCGTAGCGTGAGCGGTAGCCGCCGGACAGTATATAATTGACGTAGTTGTTGATCTTTTCCTGAAAGGTCTTCAGGTGGTCGGTCTCCTGCACCGACCAGGGGTATGGGTCAGCGATAAGCATTACAAGAGTGTTGGTACTCTCTTCTATGCCGATGCTGTCAATGACACCGGTATCCTTGACTGACATTATGCATCATCCTCGTTAAGCAGTTCGATCTTTTTTCTTTTGTTTCTTTCCATGCGGCGGCGCAGCTTGATGGTCCATCCGTGTTCTTCGGAGCGGGGAAGGAGAAGTATGGACTTCATTCCCGCAAGGTTTGCGCCGAGAACGTCGGTGTATATCTGATCCCCCACCACAAGCACGGACTGGGGCTTTTCCTTCAGCTTGCGCTTTGCTCTGTTAAAGCCGAAGGGGAAGGGCTTCAGGCTCATTGCAACACAGTCAAGACCCACGCTGTCGGAAAAGGGCTTTATGCGTTTTTTGTAGTTATTTGAACATATCACGATATGTATGCCCCCGGCCTTTACGGTGTCTATCCATTCCTGGACCCCCTCGTAGGGTATCTTTGAGGTAGGCGGGGCAAGGGTATTGTCAACGTCAAGGAGTATGGCGTCCGTGCCAAGCTCCCTGAGCAGGTCGAGTGTGATATCGGTAACATACCGAAGGGCGACGGTTGGTTTTAGCAGACTCATGCGTTCACTCCCTGATAACAAAAAAGGATATTTCCTGCCCGGGGTCCTTTGAGCAGACCCGCATAAACGGAAATATCCTTAAAGTTCTGTGTAAAATACAATTACTTGTACTTACGCTTACGAGCAGCTTCAGACTTCTTTTTGCGCTTTACAGAAGGCTTTTCATAAGCTTCTCTTTTACGAACCTCGGCGATTATGCCGCCTCTTGCACACTGCTTTTTGAAGCGTCTGAGTGCGCTTTCAAGAGATTCGTTATCCTTGATACGGATTTCAGCCATTTATCTTCCCTCCCATCCGCCCTAAGGCAGGGGTTTGTGTCATTACGATACCGTAACATTATAACTCATTGTGCCATACTTTGTCAACAAGTAAAAAGCAATAAAATCATACATTTTTCTATGTTTACATTGCATAATGTTTGTGAAGCCGAAAGAATAAAAGATCATATCCGGTGGGGCATAATTACTTAAAAGTATTGCAAATCCGCACCGGTTGTAATATAATTTACATAGTAATTTGAAAATTACAGAAGTTTTTTATGCAAACCTTAAAACAGGAGGAATTACTATGAAAAAGATATTGGCAGCGCTGCTCTGCACATCGGTTCTGGCACTGACGTCAATGACGGTCATGGCAGAGCCTTCCGAAGATGCAAGCGAACCCGATGCTCCCCTTGTGGTGGCAACACAGGATTCATCGGATGCGTCAGCGCCCGAGGCAAGCACACAGAACTCTGAGGAGGGTTCCGATGCATCATCGCCGGAGGCAAGCACACAGACTCCGGACGATCCCGCCGCTGCCGGTCAGCCGAAGCTGCCCTTTACCGTTGAGGCGCCTTCACGCGTTGCACTGAGCTGGCTGGAGGGCCAGGCCGATTCCAACACTACCATGAACTTCAGCTACTCCATGAATGACAGCATGAACAAGTGGCTGAACGAAATCGGAGATTCCACCACTCATGAAGACACCCTGAGGAAGCTGGCAACAGAATATAAGATAGATGAACTGTTTGTCAATATTCAGGTCGACTGGGCGATCGACGATCCGGAAAACGGATGGCATTACACCCCGTACTGGGACGGCGAGACCTTTACCAATGACGTAGGCAAAGAGGAGTGGGCCGGTCTTGGACGTGACAGGGACTACCAGTCCCGCGTAGGAGAATGGGATATTGTAGATGACGGCGTCGGCGGTGAGCAGGTACAGTCGATCTGGATCATGAGAGGCTGTACCCTTGATAAGGACCCGGCGTGGACAGATGAGGAATATAAGCAGAATAACGAGTGGTACTTCGGCAACGAAAAGAAACCTGGACTGAAGGATCAGCTCAAGGACGATCAGTACAGCTTTAAACCCACCAGCACCACTACACAGGATCTGGTCATCGACTATACCCAGCATACAGCCTATACCCGTGCCCGCTGGGCGATCACAATTCGCAGGAATGATCAGTATGACACAGTGGTCTTTTCAGACTGGTCTGAAACTGCTTCGTCCGGCAAGGATGGAGATGTGTTTGAGCCCTTTACTCAGGAGACCCTGACTGCTCCGGTTATTTCCGGACTGCGGTACTATCCGGATGATTTTAACGGCTATCCGCAGGTGGCCTGCACGCTGGATATAGATCCTGATTTCTACAAAAAGCTCACTGACGTAGTGGCACACGGCGGCGGCGCCCGTGTACTCTGGGAAGCAAGAGTTCCCGACGGCAAATGGGTTGAACAGCAGGCAGGATCGGATATCAAGGCCGGCGAAAATGTCATCACTCTGATTTTCCTGGCGGAGGAAATTATCCGCAGCAATGAGGAAGCAGGCATCAGCACCGACAGCAGCACACCGGTGCTGGTGGAAGGCTCTCCTGTAGAGCTGCGTGCCCGCTTCTGGGTCGATCAGTATACCAACTACACCGGCGAAGAGATCGGCGAGCTGTATTCGGAATATTCACCCGTACTGACCTTCGGCACTGAGGAGATGAGCCGTCCTGAGCAGGCTTCTGTTGTGGAATCAGCTACAGAGGAAGAGGAAAGTCCTGCTGAACAGAGCAAGCCCGCTGAACAGAGCAAGCCTGCCGAGCAGAAGCAGGAGAAAAACTCCATGCTCTGGCTGTGGATACTTCTTATCGTTCTGCTTGTTGTTATCATCATAGTCGTTATCATAATCATTGTTGTAAAGAAGAGCAAGAAGAACGACAATAACAACACTCCCTCCGGTCAGCCTCCCGTAAGCACAAACATCAACCCTATAGTTGATATCACCGGCGAGGACAAAAAACAGTAACCCATCCCGGATGACTGCGGTGTGGCGGACAAAACTGTCCGTCATGCCGCTTTTTTCTGTTTTCTGCGGAGCGTTCCGGCTTGGTGTATGAAAAAAATTGAAAGCCATGGGTAAAAATGCACGAAAAAATCTTTGGGAATTTTACGATAAAAAGCAAGGCGAAATTTAGGTATTGTGATAAAATTTTTGAATTCAATTTAAAAAGATTGACTAAATATGTATTCTATACTATAATTATATCTGTGTAGAAATGTGCTTTTGCATGTTTCCTTAGTACAGTACGACAAAATTGACATAAAGGAGATTTTGCTATGGCATTGTTGATAAGATGTCCGGGCTGCGGACAGAATATTGTAAACAATGGTGAAGATTGTCCCTTCTGTGGCTTCAACCAGAAGACAGGCAAGACCCGTGAAGAGATCGAACAGGAGAGACTTGCCGAAGAAGAAGCCCGTCTTGCTGAAGAACGCCGCATTGCAGAAGAGGCCCGCCTTGCCGAAGAAGCCCGCCTTGCCGAAGAAAGACGCAAGGCCGAGGAGGCCCGCCGCGCCGAAGAAGCCCTTATTGCAGAGCAGATGCGCCGCGCCGCAGAAGCTCAGGCCGCAGAAAAGGCAAGAGCCGCAGAGCAGGCCCGTATCGCCGAGGAACAGGAAAAGGCAGCAGAGGCCGCCCGCCGCGCAGCAGAGGCCCGCGCCGCAGAGCAGGCAAGGCTTGCCGCAGAACAGCAGCAGAGAGCTGCCGCCCGGAGGGCTGCACAGCAGTCTCAGAGCAGCAATAATATCTTTGCTCAGTTCCAGCAGAAGACAGTGACTCCTTCAAATGTAGATATCAGCGACAAGGTAAGCGATGTTGACAACCTTCCTGATATGCCTGACCGTAACGAGGGCGCAGACGAAAAGCTGAAGCCCATGATCCACGACAGACCCGTGACTTTTGAAGAGATCGCCAATACACCCGCATTCAAGCTTTCTCCCCTTGCAAAAGAAAAGGAGAGCTCTGTACTTCCTCCCATGCAGCTTGAGCGTGAGGTTACTATGGAGGATATCGCAAATACACCTGCAGTCCAGCTTTCACCCATTCAGGGCGAGGAAGTCAAGGATGCCCTTCCGGCTATTCCCGTTCCGGAACAGGGCGCCCCTTTGCCGACATTTGAGGATGCACGTCAGCCCGCGGCTGCGGCACCTCAGCCCACCGTGACGATGCCCGCGCCGCAGCAGGCTCCCGTACAGCAGGCGGCACCTCAGAGCGCACCTCAGCAGGCTCCGGTTCAGCAGGCAGCTCCTCAGCAGCCCGCTCAGCGTCCCAGAAGACAGTGGTCGTCAAATCCCGCTGACTTCAACCAGAATGCGCCCCAGCAGGTACCTCAGGCGGCTCCTCAGCAGACCGCACAGCCCGCTCCCGCTCCTCAGGCGGCTCCTCGGCAGACACAGCAGCCCTCTCCTGCACCTCAGGCAGCACCTCAGCAGGCTCCCGTACAGCAGGCAGCTCCCCAGCAGCCCGCTCAGCGTCCCAGAAGACAGTGGTCGTCAAATCCCGACGACTTTAATCAGAATGCCCCTAAGCCCGCAGTTCAGCCCGCTCCCCAGCAGGCTCCGGTTCAGCAGGCGGCTCCCCGTCAGGCAGCGCCTCAGCAGCCCGCTCAGCGGCCCGCTCCCGCTCCTCAGCCCGCACCGCGTCAGGCTCCGTCCCAGCAGGCGGCACCGCGTCAGCCACAGCGCACCCAGAGGCAGTGGTCCTCAAACCCTAACGACTTTAACCCTAATGCGCCTCAGCAGACTCAGCAGCAGCCCATGCCTCAGCGCACACAGCAGCCTATGCCGCCCCAGCGCACACAGCAGCCTATGCCGCCTCAGCGCACACAGCAGCCTATGCCGCCTCAGCGCACACAGCAGCCCATGCCTCCCCAGCGCACACAGCAGCCCATGCCCCCTCAGCGCACACAGCGTCCTTCTCAGAGAAGGCCTCAGAGGACAAGCGGACTGCAGCCTATCGAGCAGGAGGTCAGAGAGGTTACGGCTACCGGCGAGAGACTTGGTAACCTGCCTCCCCAGCAGACTCCCACAGACCCCAACTTTGATACGGAATCCTATGTAAGGAACCTCCATAAACAGATCAAGGATGATCAGAACGTCACAAGAGAAGAGAATGTCCAGGATGATATCATCAAGCAGGCCGAGAAAGTGGACGTTCAGCCCATGAAGTTTGACGGCAAGCAGATCAAGGTGAACAACGTCAATGTTGTAAAGGCTCCCAAGGGGGGCAACAAGAACATCGTTCCTATCGTTGTAGTGGTTATCCTTGTCGTTGCGCTTATCGGTATCGCAGGTTACATATTCTTCTTCAGCGGTCTTTTTGCAAAACAGGTGAGTGTCAGCTTTGAAAAGCCCACTCAGTGGAGCAAGACCCTCTATGCCGTTCCCTTTAACGACCAGACAGATCTTAAAGACCTTAAGGAATATGTTGACGGCGGATTCAAGAATGCCGACAAGATCAAGGACTACAAGATGACCGACGAGGGCAACGACGTATATTCCATCAAGTTCGACAGCAAGTATAAGAACGGCAAGTTCGTTATTATCAGCGATAAGGGTGAGACTTATCCCGCCGATGCCATCAGCGATCCGACTTCCTATAAGGGCGAAACCATAGAGAACAACAAGAAATATAAGGTTACCGTGTCTGAGACCAGTACAGAAACCAGCACAGAAACCAGCACAGAGACCAGCACAGAATCCAGCGTAGAATCCGCTGCCTGAAGCAGCACTCAGCGCACCGTCGTAAGCTCCGTATGCAACGGAGAAGCTGCAGACGAATAAAACTATACCGTAACTCAAAAACCGTCCCTATCATGGGACGGTTTTTTAATGTCCTGACATTCTACAAAAGAATGGGCTGGAGCTGCTGTTCCTTTAATGCCAGCTCCATTGAGGGGATGAGCAGCTCAAAATCCGCCACAAGGGAATTAGGCTTTTTGTGAGGCTGATCCTGAGCAAAGGGGACAAAATAATAATGCCGTGTGTTCATCAGCCTGCCGATGTTCTGCGCCGATGCTCCCAGAGCGTCGTTGGTTGCGATACAGAGCAGAACGGGTTTTTCCTGACGCAGGTGCGATTTGACTGCCATTGTGACCGGGGTATCGGTGATCCCCATTGCAAGCTTTGCGGCGGTGCAGCCCGTGCATGGCGCTACCACCATAATGTCGGTCATGCCTGCGGGACCGATAGGCTCTGCACCGTCGATGGAGGTGATGACCTCTTTTCCGCATAGCTTTTCAATGCGGTCTGTGATGTCCCGGGCTTTTCCGAATCTTGTGTCTGTCAAAGCGGCGTTATATGACATTATGGGCAGGACCTCATAGCCCTGCCCTATGAGCTTTTCTATCTGTGCGATGGCGCGGTGAAAGGTACAGAACGAACCGCATAATGCAAATCCGACTCTGATATCGTTCATAATACTTCCTCCCTGATGATGTTATAAACTGCGTTTTTTATGATGATCCCCGCAGACCCCGGAGCCGTTCTTCCCGGCAGTGAAAGGGCGTGTATAACTTTTATGCCAAGCTCCTCTGCAGCGGCCCTGTCCACCCCGCCGGGCATGGACGCAAGGTCCGTGAGCAGAGAACCGGCAGCGGTCCTTTTCAGAGTTTCCCTGTCAAATATCAGCGCAGGAACGGTATTGAAAACAAAATCGCACTGTCCGGCATCGGCGGGAGAGCCTACCGCTCTCATTCCTTCGGAGCGGATATATGCCTGACTGCTGAGCTTTCTTGCGCTGACCGTAACATCCGCACCCATGGACTGCAGTCTTTTTGACAATACCCTTCCGATGCGTCCGTATCCCGCAACAAGACAGCGTGAGGAGCATATGGTGATCTCAGAGCCGTCTATGGCAAGGGCTATGGCTCCCTCGGCGGTCGCAACGGCGTTTTCCACGGCAAATTCCTCACGCTCACTGTAATCGTAAACGCACCTTCCGAAAAGGGGCAGCCTGTCCTTCATTCCGCAAAAGACCGGCTTGCCCGCTGATGCCGCCGCGATAACGGGTCCTGCGGGAATCTCCTGTGAGGAAAAGGGGGCAAACACTGTTCTTCCGTCACGGCTGCATGGAACGGGAAGGATCAGCATATCACATTCCGCCGCGGCGCGATCCGCCGGACACTGCTCCATATCGTTGCCCGGATATTTGTCAAAGCCGCAGCAGCACACGGAATGTCCGTCTCTTTTCAGCGCCCCGGCGCAGCGTATCATTCTTTTGTCGCCGCCGATCAACCCGAATCGTACCGCTCTCATTTTCATCCCTCCGAATATAGTACTGATATATAATAGCCCTGACAACGATCTTTGGTGCCGGATCCGGGATAACTTTGCTGTCGATCCCGGGAACACACATATTATTCCTGAACTCTGCAAGCGCAGTGAAACAAGTGCCCTTGATACACTCCGACCCCTGTTCTGCGAAATAGTTCGCTCAGATCTTTATTGTCCTTACTGTAATATCATACTAAACTCCCATTAAAAGCAGACATAGTCTGCTTTTAATAGCGCGTCAGCGCGTCGGAGTTTGCATGAGACGTCATCTGTG
>JBGUWL010000113.1:0-6641 GCA_045221075.1 Acutalibacteraceae bacterium | reverse complement strand
GAGCGAGTACTGGTCCAGCACCAACAAAGAGATCACCGAGCGCATCGACTGCTACCTTGAAGCCAGCGGGCAGAAGGAAGCTCCGGTTATTGCCAAGCGTTACGGCGAAATGCGCCAGGGTGAGGAAAGTATCTGAAAAAAGAAGGTCCGCTGCCAAAAAGCAGCGGACGTGTTCCTTGTGCTGCCGATCGGCAGCGGGTCAGTTTTTCAGACCGAGCTTTTCAATGAGTGCGGCCTGCAGCACGGCGGAGAAATTGATACCGGCGGATTCGGCTTTTTCGTTGAGCCATCCAGGAATTGTACAGTTTTTTCGGACCGCACGGTTTTCAAGCATTTTGCGATACGAAGCAAAATCAACATCTACGAGTGTAACAGTATCATCGCTTCCTTTGCTGACAGAGGCTAAAGATGACGCAGCAGGAAGAGGCTTGCCATCATCCTGATACTGTACTCCCATCAAAGAAATAGCATCTCTTGCCATTTCAATAGCCTCAGGAATACTGCCTCCCTGTGTCATGATGTCAAAATCAGGAATATCTACCGTATAGCCCTTTCCGTCAGGTATCAGGACAACAGGATACACATTTTTCATAGAATAACCTCCTTAGTTTAATATGAAAGAGGAGGAGTACGGACTATTTAAGCCCGTACTTCTTAATGATTTTCTTGACAAGAAGTTCATTTAATTCTCTGTGCCTTGGTATAGGCTCACGGTTTTTTCCGTCAGTATAGATGTCGTGGTTTCCGCCATCCCTTAAGAAAAACCAACCGTTGTTTTCGAGTATTTTAATAAAATCCCTGTGCTTCATATTGTTCCCTCCTCTATATTGTATTATACGCATAAAATACGCATTTGTCAAGTGGCTTGCATGAAAAGAATAAAAAATTTAACCTGAAAAGGACGGTGATAGAATGTCGAGCGGAAGAAGTTTTACAACGACCTTCAAGACCAAAGCCGAGACCGAAGGTATCAGCAAGATGCAGCAGCATCTTAAGGATCTGCATAAGTCCCTTGTGGAGAACAAGCAGGAGCAGAAGGCGCTTTCCAAAGAGATCACCGCTGCTGAAAAAGAAATACAGAAGATCAATAAACAGATCGAGAAGACCGGCGGAGCTACAGAGGAGCAGAAAAAACGCCTTGAAGAGCTGAACAGGACGGTCAGCTCCGGCAAGGACGCCCTCGAATCCCTGAAGGTCAAACAGTCGCAGCTCCAGTCGGAGATCAACGACACCAACAAGAAGATCGAGGAAGAACGTGCGGCGCTCGAAAAGCTGAAGCAGAGTATGTCCGACGCAAAGGGTCACGCCGCCGATCTTGTCAAGGAAATGGGCGCCATCGGAGCGGCGGCCACTGCTGCCGTTGCGGGCATCTTTGCGTTTACCAAAGGCTCTGCAGAATGGGCGGATGAGCTGAATACTCTTTCAAAGCAGACTGGCATCAGCACGGATGAGCTGCAGAAGTTTGCGTATGCGTCCGACATCATTGACGTATCCGTAGACACGATAACCGGTTCTCTGACAAAACTGACAAGGAATATGCAGTCTGCGGCAGAGGGCGGGACGTCTGCTGCAGCAGAGGCCTTTACAAAGCTGGGTATCAGCGTGACAGACGCAACAGGACATCTCCGTGACCGGCAGGAGGTCTTTTATGAGGCTATTGACGCTCTCGGAAAAATCGAAAATGTAACAGAGCGTGATGCAATTGCAATGAACATTTTCGGCAAGTCAGCGCAGGAGCTGAACCCGCTGATCCTGGGCGGAGCGGATACCCTGAGGGAGCTTGGCGACGAGGCGGAAAGAGCCGGACTGATACTCGACCAGACGACCCTTGACGGTCTGAACGAATTCAACGACAAGATCGACCTGCTGAAAGCCAAGGGTACACAGATCAAAAACCTTGCGGCGGCCGAGATGACACCGGCGCTTGACGGGCTGATCGAAGTCGGCGACGAGCTTCTCAACGAGATCAAAGAGATGGCTCAGAGCGGCGAGCTGAAAAAGATGGCCAAAGAGCTGGGCGGCATGATAAAGAGCGGCGCCGAAGCGCTTAAGAACATCATCTCCTTTGTGTGGAAATACAAAGAGGCCATCGGCGCGGCGGTTGCGGGGATGGTCGCTTTTAAGGCCTCCTTGTCAATTCTCGGCCTGATCAAATCATTATACACCGGAATAAAAGAACTTGTAAATATTATAAAGTCCGGAGAGACAGCAATGCAGGCCTTGAACGCAGTAATGGCCTCAAATGCCATATTTGCGGTTATATCTGCTGTTGTTGCCTTGACAACTGCTGTTGCGACTTTTGCAGCCACCACCAACAGCTCAACGGAAGCCGTATACAAGTCCTATGAGCACCTTGACGCCTACAACGCGAAGCTGCATGAGCTTGAGGATTCCTTCAACAGTAGCATGGATGCTGTGGCGGGGGAGCGCGAAATTCTTGAAATGGCTCTGGGCGACTACGATGCACTGAGAAGTAAAACAGAACTGACAACTGCCGAAAAGGAACGCCTCTCAAGTGCAATAGAAACGCTGACAGGAAAGCTGGGTCTCACGACAGATGAGATCAGAGACCAGACCGGAGCCTATCGTGACCTTAGTATAGAGGTGGAAAACTATATAAAAAACCTCGAAAACAAGGCCGTTAAGGAGTACTACGAAGAACAGATCAAAGAATCTGCTGTTGCAAGAGAAAAGGCGAAGAAAAGTCTGGAGGAAGCAAATGCAAGTCTGCTTAGCGCTCAGGCAAAGCTCTCATACCTTCAGCAGCAGTATATTGACTTACATAACAGAGGCAGCTTAAATATCAGCAAAAAGAAAGAACTGGAGGATGCCATTAATCAGCAAATAGCCAGTATAGAAGCATCCGAAAAGGCGATCACAGACGCAAGGGCTGCCTATAACAGTGCAGTAGCTGACATTGATGACGCTAAGGATGAGCTGAACGACATAAGCGTTGCAGCGGATAAGGCTGCCGGTTCCCAGGACGACCTTACTTCATCAATAGAGGAATGCGAAAAGAAACTTGAAGAGCTGGCGAAGACCGAAAACGACCTCAAAAGCAAATCCTCATCTCTCCGTTCCGAGATGAACAGTCTGACCAGCGCCATGCAGCAACTCGAAAAGGGCGAGTCTCTCAGTCTTGACAAGCTCCTTGATCTGGTCGAAAAATATCCGGAGTATGCTGAGCTTCTGCTGGACGCAAGAGACAATACCGACCTGCAGAAACAGGCTTTGGAAGAGCTTTGGACAGCAAAAAAGAACGACTATATCCTTACTCAGCAGGCGGCTCTTGATAACATTGATGCAAGTAATAAGGTTGCGCAGACCGAGATCGATAATATCAAGAGACGGATAGGTGCTTGGTACGAATTAAGGAATGTGACAAGCGGAATAGGTGGACTTTTAGCGCAGACGTTATATGGAAAAGAGTTTAAAAGACTTGCTGAGCTTGAAGCCGGCATAAAAGAGAACGAAAAGACAGCTGCCGGCATCCGAGCCAGAATGGACGTTGTGGAAAAGCTGCAGCCCGGCGATTTCTACACCACCGAAAAGACCACCGACAAGACCACCGACAAGACCGGCTCCGGCGGCGAGCCAAGAAAAGGCATACCGGTTCCGTTACCGAGAAATTCAAAGAGGAATCATACACATCAACATACGAGTATGAGGACGGTGAAGACACTACCGTCAAAAAAGCCGATGCAAAAGCCAAAGCCATGCTGGGTGCTCTGGATCGCGCAAAGCAGCTTGGCAAAGCAACGCTGAAAGAAGAAAAAGAGCAGCTGGAGAAGATTCTCGATATCGAAAAGTTGAGCTATGATCAGCGGTATGAGATCAGAAAAAGACTATACGACGCAGAGAACAAGCTGACTGAGGAACAGGAAAAAGAAAGAGAAGAGCAGGAAAAGAAAAAAGAGGAAGAAAAAAAGAAAAAAGAGGAAGAAAAAAAGAAGTCCGGAACCTACTCAAACGAGTGGAAGGGCGAAAAGTACACGTCGTCGTTCGACTACACAGAAGGCGTGGACTATGCTGTCAAGTACGCCGATGCGAAAGCTGAAGCAATGCTCGGGACCTTGGATAAGGCGAAGCAGCTTGGTAAGGTGACCACAAAAGAAGAAGTTGATCGGCTGAACGAGATCCTCAAGATCAAAAGTCTGAGCTATGATAAGCAGTACGAGCTTCGCAAAAGGCTGTATGACGCCGAAAAACAGCTTGACGAGGAAAGGGCAAGGGAAGAAGAAGAAACAGAAAGAATCAACGCAGAAGGCCTTGCCGAGTTCCAGAATCTTGCCCTTGCCGCGTACAAGAAGCTGATCGACGGTCAGATCGACGAGCTTGAAAAGAAAAACAAAGCTATCGACGAAGCCGCTCAGAAGGAAATCGATGCTCTTGATGCCGTCATGAAAAAGCGGAATGAGGACAAGGAAGATCAGAAACGCAAGGATGAGCTGGACATTATCAATGCAAAGCTGAAGTACGACAGATTGTCCAAATTTGAGCGCCGGGAGCTGGAACGCCGGAAGCAGGATATTCTGAACGAGCAGGAAGACGTCAGACTTGAGCGGGAATATGAGGCTGAAAAAACCGAAATCCGTTCCAAAGCAGACGCCGACATAAGCGCAAATCAGGCCGCTATAGAAGGGTTGAATACAAACTATAGTCAGTTCAGTGACCGTATGGCTCTGCTGCAGGGAAACCAGAGCTACGATCAGAAAGTAACGAGCCAGGTCGAAAACAACGACAAAAGGGCATACGTGACCATCGTACAGAACGGCATGAACGGCGACCAGGTTCTTGCCAAGCTGCTGAAAGAGCTGGGGGTGAAGTGACATGAAGGGCAATAAAATTCTGATCTACAAGCCCGCAGCGGGCATGGAATTTATCGCCGACAACAGAGGGATATACCTTGAAAGCATCGATATGACGGGACTGAGCGGGATCCACACCGTTCAGTCCCTTGCCTTTTCAAACGGTCAGCATACTGTCAGGTCACAGCTCGGCGCAAAGACTATCCCGTGCAGCTTCGCTTTCTGGGACAAGAACGATGACTTCTACCTGCGTGAAAACATTGCCGGCATTTTTTCGCCGCTGCAGTCGGGGACCCTCAGGGTCATCACCCGGACCGCAGAGTATGAGATCGAGTGCCGCCCGCAGAATATCCCCGTATTCAACAGGGACAGCGGTGTTCCGGAGATATGGCGGTTTGATGTGGACTTTGTGTCGGACGATCCGCTGTGGAAGAAGGGACCGGAGCTGAGGCTAACGCTTGCTAATGGCGATAACGAAACTATCAACACCGGCACTATCGTTTCAAACCCGACACCCTTTGACCTGCCCATTGTAATACATAGACCGGCAGACATGGGAGCTACCGCTTTTAAGATCGGAACTGTTTCAAACGGCACATACACTATGCGAACGAGTTTTACGATACCCGCAGCGGACAACAAGGAGCTTTACATATATACTGACAGCCTCCGCATCGTGGACGCTCAAGGGGTTGACTGCTCCTCGGGCATGGACCCGGCAACGCTGTACAGCAGCTTCTATCTTGCACCGGGCCTGAACAGAATCGCGGTGAGTCCTTCCGGCGGCGACGATGACAAGCACCTCGACATACGCTACCGGCATCTTTCAGCAGGGGAGGTGTGAGCATGGAAGTGAAGATTTTCGGAAAGCCTACCTGCACTGTCACGGCCTCAAACAACCAGAACTCCTACGCATGGGACTCGTGGGGCAGTCTTCTCAAGCTCATCACCGGCAAGGTGGTGGAGTACAGCTACGTCCGGTACTGGGATAAGGTGGGGGACTTTACCCTGAAATTCCCGATGGACGAAACGATTCTGAACGCCGTCGAGCTGGGCGGGTTCATCTCCGTTGACAACGCCGACTGGCTGATGATCGAGGATATAAGCTACGACAGCGGCAGCATCACCATAAAGGGTCCGGATGCAAAGGGACTGCTGAACCTGCGGGTGTCACTGTATCGGGACCCGCAGGAGCCGGGGACCCAGGGCTATGATGTCATAGCCGGCACAACAAAAGAGTGCGTCAAGCACTTCCTTGATGCCAACTGCATTGACCCGGAGAACACAGAAAGAGCGCTGCCGATAGTTTTTTCCACCGACAGCGCCGCAGGACTGTCCGACGATCACTACATGGCGCGTCTGGAAAGTCTTGCGGACATCGTGAACAAGCTGTGTGTGGATGCAGAGCTGGGCTACAGCATGACCGGACGAATACGAAATCCATCCGACAGCAAATTTTCTTTCCGGCTGTGGAAAGGCACGGACAGGACGATAAACCAGAACACTAACGCATACGTGATTTTCGGTTCTGACCGTGAGAAGGTCGTGGGGCTGACCTTTGACCACAGTGTGTCGACCCTGCTGAACTATGTGTACGCAGAAGACAGTAACAAGACGGTGGACGAGGTATCAAGATATGCAGACCCTGCAACGTATATAGACCGCCGTGAGTGTACTATATCTGTCGGTATATCTACCGGTCAGGAAACCAGCGAGTACTTCGACTCATACGTCCTGAACGAGATTGCCGACAACATCGAGACCCACAGTTGCGAGGTGGCAACGGCATACAGCGATGACTTTGGCAGCAGGTACGATCTGGGGGACAAGGTG
>JBGUWL010000112.1:0-11324 GCA_045221075.1 Acutalibacteraceae bacterium | reverse complement strand
TGCACAGATGGGCGCAGCCTCTGGCGGCGCCTTTTCCGATTAAAAGTGTCAGCTTTTAATCGGAAAATAGTATTAAAAGGAAGTGTGAAAAATGATTTTTTGTCCGGGCTGCGGAAGGCAGATGCAGGAATTTGTTATTTTTTGCCCGAGCTGCGGTTTTAACTATAAGGATTATCAGGAAAAGATGATGCGTCAGCAGGTAGGTCAGAATTACGGATCTCAGCCCCGGACGCAGGAAAGAGTTAACGTAAATACCGTATATCCCGGAACATCCGGACAGTATCCAGCGGGGACAGTACAGCCCATGCCCGTACCCGGACAGTATCCGGCGGGGACGGTACAGCCCATGCCTGTACCCGGACAGTATCCGGCGGGAACAGCACAGCCCATGCCTGTACCCGGACAGTATCCGGCGGGGACAGCACAGCCCTCACCCATACCGGTACAGCGGCCATTTGATGGTCAGCAGTCCGCCTATATGTCCGGGCAGGAAACCGGAGCATTTCAGCAGCCTGCTCCGTTCTCCGGAAATTATCCTTCCGCAAATCAGACGATCGTTTATCCTGGTGGTGTAACATATCCTGTCCGGGGAGGAAAGACCTTTCCGGCTGCAGGTACGGCTCCGGCAGAAAACCTGCCGGATGATGAAGAACCGAAAACCAGGAAAAAGTCAAAAATCGGCATCATCATTGCCTGCATTGCCGCAGTGTGTGTTATAGCTGCGGGAGCGGTGATCATGACGCTGATGCTTCCGAAGAAGGAGGAGGGCTTTGTTGTCAATGAAATAAAAATGGAGACCCTCAGTGATAATGAACTGACGGTCACATCGGACTGCACTTCGCCCTTTGTGGTATTCTATTCCGGCAACGACGAGAACATAAACTGCGTATATATGAAGGACGGCAAGGGCAGCTACTACGGCAAATACAGTGATGCTCTGCTGGGATATGCGGAAACGGATGAGAGCATTTACATGAGCGAGATCGAGACTGTCCGTCAGTTCTATCAGTACACCGACACAAGCAGTTACAACTGTGTCCTCGAATTCAATCTGAAATTCAACGAAAAAAAGGACGGCATTTTTATATATGACATCGCCCTGGGCAACAACAATTACAAAAAGAACTGCATGATCCCCGTAAGCGACGGGGTTTGCCGTGTGGAGGAGTTTATTCAGGAGCTCAGCTCAAAAAACATTGACGCGAGGCTTGATCCGGTCTGCTTTATCCCGGCTGAAGAGCTGACCGGTGATATCGACTTCAGCACAGACAATTTACGCTTCAAGGTAGATGATCATGTGGCGGTCTCCAGTTATTCGGATAGCGTAAGGCTCCCTCAGAAAGACGAAGACTATACAAAGTCCATCATACTGTACCAGTATAAGGTGACCGAAGGGGGAAGCGAGTTTGAGTTAAACAAGGAGTCCTACGCTTGTGGCTACAATCATTATTCCGATTATTTCAAAGTATCCTTTGAGCAGTATTTCCACGGAAAAACCTCCAGTCAGCCGAAATACAGGATGAACTATCTGGGCTATGTCAGGCTCACGTCTCTTGATGAAACCGGCGAATGAGCCGGCCGGGCAGAAAACAGTATCAGACCTATGACCCTACACCGGAAAGAACATACAAAACAATATGACCTCCGTCAAAGAAAAAAGCAAAACAAAGCGCAGAGTCTTATGTGACCCTGCGCTTTTTGATTTGCGGATATATCACGTTATGAAGGCGAACTGGATGCCATATCGTGGAGAAGCTGTTCTTCAGAGGCCTGAGGAGGAGCCTCTGTTTTTTCTGCCGGAGGTTCGTTCAGCACCGTTTCAAAGGCGTTTACAGCTGTGTCGCAGTCCTGGGCGACAACAACGAATATGTACGGATAATGAGTTGCCAGCCTTGCGCTGACGGGCTGCAGGCTGCTGCTCTTGTCGTTCAGGTAGTTGTTTGTGACGGCCGTAACCTTCTGCATGGCCTCGTCGCTTATGACCTTGAAGCAGGCAATCTCGGTCTCTGTTCCGGAGCGTCCGGAAATATACATTGCATAGTCTGACACGGTATCATCCGGGAACTCATAATACCGTGAGATGTTTTCTTTTGAGATAGGGGACAGGTTTGTATAATTCATCTTCTTGATGACACCGGTGGCTATCTCATCGGCGGTAAGACTTATGTTGGTTTTTGCGCTGTGCTGCTGCATATTGAGTGACACCAGAACCAGGACAAGGGCCGTCAGAATTATTAAGGATACAACGAACAGCGTCAGAAACAAGTTGTTCTTTTTTGCCTTTTTTGCCATGATGCCACCTCCCTGCATATAATAACACAACTATATTATAAGCGATTTATTTCTATGTTTCAACTACAATGTTGTAACTGTTGTGTAAAATTGATGAAAATTATTTAATAAATTAAACTTTTGTCATCGAAAAAACTGTAAACAATTACCAAATGACAAAAAAATAGCCGGGTAACTCCCGGCAAAGCAGCACGTATCTGCTGTAAAAGAAAAAGAAAATCCGCCCAACCGTCTGCGTCTGTAATAACCTGCCTACGAGAAGAAGCAGGTGGGTACTCTCCCCACGATTTCATACTCCCTTCGTCCGCATAAAGCGGGAGGTCTGAAGTCCGCCGCAGGAGACGAGTTCCCGAAATGAATGTTGTAGGGTTATAAAGACGCATACAACGCATTGGGCAGAAATTTAAACAAATTCTTTTTCTTTGTTAACTATATTATAGTATATGTTTTAGAAAAAATCAAGAGGAAAATTCTGATTATGAAAAAATTTATTCCTCTTCTTCGTCCTCGCCGTCAACGCCGTCAATAAAATCATCGGCATTGGCTCTGAAGATGGCAGCCAGCTCGTCCAGCAGATCGTCGTCATCAATCTCAGCCAGCTGAGGTTCGCCGTCCTCGTCTTCAACTGCCTCAAAGATCATATAGGTCTCGTCGGCAAAGATACCGTCCTCGGGTCTGTCGAACTGAGGCACCAGGGCATAGTAGTGACCGTCCTTGTAGTCCACCTCGTCGATGATCTCAAACTCATATTCGGTACCGTCCTCATCCACCAGGGAGATCAGGTCTGCGTCATAGAATTCTTCTTCTTCTATCTTCTTGCTCATTGTCAACACTCCTTTGAAATAGTTTACGTTCATATTTTACGATAAATAAAACAATAAGTCAATAGCAAAATTGTCATGGTTGTGCAATATAAAAATTAAAAAAAGTTCAAAAAAACTATTGACATTTCCAAAAATCATGGTATAATATAATCAAGATAAAGAAAGAGCAAAGCAAAGTACCTGGTGTATCGCTTTTACGATCTTGTTTCAGATCTGCTCTTCTTGATCAAATCCACGAAGGGAGGCAAGCTCCGATGGGCGAATTAGAACCGGTTTCTCAGATCTCACTTCACGCCCGTTGGCGTGAAGTCTTCAACAAGGATAAGACAGATTAAGAACAGATTGTTTTGGTAGGCTGAGCGTCGGATCATCCCGCATCCTGTGTGGCTCTGACCGGTCGCCCCCACAATATGGCTATTTATGCTGTGAGTTCGGAAAGGTCTTAGACTTGTATGAAGAGCCCGACGATGGCGGTCGCGCCGCTTGTTTGTATATTTCTTCTCAGCTTGGCGGCAGGGCATCTGATCTCCTTACTCACAATTTAATATAGGATATCCGGCAGCGTTTGCCTGGTATCGCAACCGTTGACACGCGGGGATGGTTCCTGTTACTCGGAAGGAAAACAGTGTCTGAGAGGCTGAACTTAGTATTTCCTCCGTCATGGTCCGGAAGCTTCGCGTTATATCGATTATCTTTCTTTATGATGCGGGTCGGTATTCTGGCCGATCTTTAAGCAGAGTATTAAAAGTCCGTTGACTTGAGGCACGAGGTGTATAGATCTCCTGCCGTATGCGTTCCGTTCTGTGAGTGGATTATAACTGTTGGCAGTTTTCAATATAAATCTCATGACAAGGACTGAGTCCCATGTAATATCCTCTTGATTTATGGTTTGTTACTGCAAGCCTGTTGATTGAAATCTTGTTAAGGAATGAGTCCGATGGGAATTTTCTAAGCTTTCTCAGTTTATATCTCATTTAGTTATATCCGACCCCGGCATGGTTTATGTCGGGGTCTTTTTTTGCGTTTATAATCCTGTGCTGCTTTGTCAGTATTACTTTCTTCCCCTGTAGACAATTCCGCTAAAAGTGCTATAATACTATCAGGATGAGATATCTATCAGTCTATCCGATAAACAAAAGAAAAAGGAATGAACATAATGATAACTTCTTCATATCATGATGAAAAAGAATCTATTTTTTCTCCCGGGGCATTCTGGGGAGAACAAAAGAATATCTGCGACACCGCAATAGTCACGTTTTCTCATGAAATATACAACAATGTACTTCAGAGATATCCCCACAGGGAGGCCGGCCATATTGCATCCGCCAACGGCATCAGACCTGTTTGGCTCCTTGATGTGGGAGAACGGGAGATAATATTCTATAAGTCATATATCGGTTCCTGTATGGCGGGAAACGCAATTATTGAAATGTGGTGGCAGACCGGTGTAAAAAAACTCATACTGTTCGGTTCCGCAGGTTCCCTTGACAGCGAACTGACTACAGGAAAGCTTGTTATCCCAACTCAGGCATACCGTGATGAGGGTTTGTCCTATCATTATGCCCCTGCATCCGATTATATTGATATCACCAACAGCAAAAAGCTGGAAGAGATATTCAGAAGTCTGGGACTCCCGTATGTCTGCGGAAGAATATGGACAACGGACGCGCCCTACAGGGAGACCCGCACTGCCGTTGAGACCCGTAAGGAAGAAGGCTGTATCGCAGTGGAAATGGAGATCGCCGGTGTTCAGGCGGTGTGCGGTTATTACGGTATAGAGTTTTATCCCTTTGTGGTTACTGGTGACATTCTGGACGGAGATGAATATGATCCGGAAGGACTCCACAGCGCAAACCATTCAACGGACAAATTCGATATTGCTTTGAAAATTGCCGGGAGTATATAACACCGGATAATATTTGCGGGCTGTCAATTCCGTGACGATCACTGTATTTTTTAGTAAGTTCATTCGGGAGGAGAATATGAAGGCTAAATCCAAATCTAAATCCAAGAGAATACTTAAGATAGTTCTGATATCCATTGGTTCTCTGGTGGTGCTTTCCGCTGTGGGATTCTTTATCTATGTGGGCATTTATTATCACGCCGACGGGACCGCTCTGCTGGCAATGGAGTCGGATGACACCGTTACCGTCACAGAACAGGACGGAATGCTCATTTTTTCTCCTAAGGAACCGACATGCGGTCTGATATTCTACCCCGGAGGAAAGGTGGAACACAGGGCTTATGCGCCCTTGATGAAGGAGCTTGCAAAGCGGGAAATACTCTGTGTCGTTACAGAAATGCCCTTCAGACTTGCGGTTTTTGATATCAACGCCGCTGATAAAGTGTTTGAACGCTTTCCCTCCGTCGGCAGCTGGTACATCGGGGGACATTCCCTGGGAGGAAGCATGGCAGCAGTATATGCGGCGGATCATCCGGAGCCCCTGAACGGGATCGTGCTGCTGGCGGCTTATTCCACAAAAGATCTGAAGGACAAAGATCTTTCCGTACTTTCCGTTTTCGGAAGCTGTGACGGAGTACTGAATATGGATAAATACAATGATAACAGATCAAATCTGCCGGATGACTTCAAAGAGGTAATTATACAGGGAGGAAACCACTGTCAGTTCGGCAGCTACGGTTTTCAGTCCGGCGACGGTGAAGCCGACATTACCCCGGAGGAACAGGTCCGGCAGACCGCCGATGTGATAGAGGAATACTGCCGTTCTGCGGCATGACAGGGAAGTGAAGGAATGAAAAGACTGGTCGTCGGCATACTTGCACATGTGGATGCCGGAAAAACAACGCTGTCGGAGGCTATGCTCTTTAACTCCGGCAGTATAAAAAAGCTGGGAAGAGTGGATCACCGGGATTCCTTTCTTGACACCCATTCTCTTGAAAGGGAAAGGGGAATTACTATTTTTTCAAAACAGGCGGTGCTTCGGTACGGTGACACAAGTCTGACACTTCTTGACACCCCGGGGCATGTGGATTTTTCCGCCGAGACCGAGCGCACTCTGCAGGTGCTTGACCATGCCGTTCTTGTGGTCAGCGGCACCGACGGTCTGCAGAGCCACACTCTCACTCTGTGGAAGCTTCTCCAGAGGTATCGGGTTCCCTGCTTTGTGTTTGTAAACAAAATGGATCTTCCGGGAGCCGACCGTCAGGAGCTTATGCGGCTGCTGTCCGTGCGGCTGAGCGACAGATGCGCCGACTTTTCCGACCCTGAGGGTGAGGAATTTTACGAGCGGCTTGCGGAGTGTGACGAAGATCTTCTGGAAGAATACAGCAGTACGGACCGGCTTGATGACGAAAGCATCCGTAAGGCCATATCCCGGCGCGGACTGATACCCGTGCTTTTCGGTTCGGCTCTTAAAGATTATGGCGTCCGTGAACTGCTGTCGGCCATTGACCGCTTTGCTGCAGCGCCGGAGGCTGACGGTGAATTTGCCGGCAAGGTCTTCAAGATATCGGAGGACAAGCAGGGCAGAAGACTTACGTGGCTCAGGATCACAGGAGGTGCCCTTCGGGTAAGAGAGGTGCTGCAAAGCGATAAGAACGCCTCCTCCGAAAAGATCAGCCAGATACGAATATATTCCGGCGAGAAATTCACCGCCGTTGACGAGGCCCCGGCCGGCACCGTCTGTGCCGTTACCGGGATTAGTTTTGCGCTTCCCGGAGACGGAGTGGGAGCCGAGGAACATTCTGCACTGCCGGTTCTTAATCCGGTGCTGTCATATTCCCTTATTCTGCCTCAGGAGGTCAATCCCCATACCGCACTTGAAGCTCTGAGAAGGCTTGAAGAGGAGGACGCCCAGCTCAATGTTGTATGGAACGAGCGTTTCGGACGGATACAGATACGGGTGATGGGCGAAGTCCAGATGGAGATACTGAAAAGGGTGATTCAGGATCGTTTCGGCTTTGAGGTGGGTTTTGACGCCGGCAGCATAATCTATAAAGAGACCATAACATCCCCCGTTGAAGGCATAGGTCACTTTGAACCCCTGCGGCACTATGCAGAGGTGCATCTTCTGCTTAAACCCGCAAAGCGAAACAGCGGTCTTGTATTCAGGTCGGAGTGTAAGGAGGACCTGCTGAGCAAAAACTGGCAGCGACTGATACTCTCAAATCTTTTTGAAGCCTCCCATCCGGGTGTGCTAACAGGCTCACCCATAACCGACATGGAAATAATACTTGTTTCCGGCAGAGCGCACCCGAAGCATACGGAGGGCGGCGACTTCCGTCAGGCGGCTCTCAGAGCGGTGCGTCAGGGACTGCGGAGTACTGAGTCCCTTCTGCTGGAGCCATTCTATGACTTTACACTTGAAGTTCCCGCCGACTGTGTGGGCAGGGCGATGACTGACATACAGATGATGTCAGGACGCTTTGAACAGCCTGTCACCCTTGATGACGGTACGGTGGTCATAACGGGCTGCGGTCCTGTTTCGGAGTTCGGCAGCTACGGCAGGCTCGTTGCCCAGTACACCCACGGCAAAGGCAGTCTTGCCTGTACCTTCAGCGGCTACGAGCCCTGTCACAATGCCGATGAGGTGATCGCCGCGTTTGACTACGACCCGGACAGGGATACGGACAATCCCTGCGATTCCGTTTTCTGCTCTCATGGAGCAGGCCACATCGTCAGGTGGAACGAGGTCGCTCAGTACGCTCACCTGAGCGGGACCTTCACGCCTGATGCTCCGGCGCCCGTGGTGCTTGAACGCACAAGAGCTGCGGTGCGGTCCGGAGGAGACATATTTGCCCTTGACAAGGAGCTGATGCAGATATTTGAACGCACCTACGGCCCCATAAAAAAGCGCAGACCCGAGCAGTCCCGGGAGATAATACCCGGCGGCTTTACCCCGCAAAAGCCCCAGAGGTCCCCGAAAAAAGAGCCCGCCGATCTTACGGAGTATCTTCTTGTAGACGGGTATAATGTGATATACTCATGGGACGACCTGAAAGAGATTGCAAAAACGAACGTGGACGCCGCCCGTTCAAGGCTCATCAATATTTTGTGCAACTATCAGGGATACCGCAAATGCGAACTGATACTCGTATTTGACGCCTACAAGGTCAAGGGTCATACGGAGGAAGTGGAGCGTTTTCATAACATCAGCATCGTTTACACAAAAGAGGCCGAAACCGCCGATATGTACATCGAAAAGACCGTTCACAGACTTTCAGGGAGCCGCCGTGTCCGTGTTGTTACGTCTGACGGCATGGAGCAGCTCATCATACTGGGCGGCGGCGCCCTGCGTACACCCTCCTTGTCCTTCCGTGACGAGATACGCATGGCGGAGGATGAGATAAGAGAGATCATGAACCGCACTTAAATCGGAGTGGGGAGTTATAAAATGTGGAATGTGAAATTTGGAAAGTGGAATTATATCAGTTAGGAATTAGGAGTGTGGAGTGAGGAGTGGAAGCGCTCCCTGCGGTCGCTCAGAGACCGTAAGTGTTGTGTGAAAAGTTCAGTTTTATCAGATTTATGCAAACCAACTCCCTCCGGCGCTGCACACCAACAGCTTTACATTAGTTACGTCATCCAATCATCGTTCGCCCTTAACTCCGCTTCCCCAGGCGCCACTTAACTCTCTCCGGCGCTGCCTCCCACAAAGAGGGAGGCGGATAGGTTATCATTTGAAGTGCAACAGTAGAATAAAAACAGACAACATAGCACAAAACCCCCGCAGACCGGAAGTCCGCGGGGGTTGTATTTTGCCTGAAAGGTCATCCTACCTTCTGAAAATAGGTTGATGTGTCGCTGGGGTCAAAGATATAACCGTTCTGTACGGTCCATGTAAGGGAATTGCCGTTAACCATAAGGGTTATGGTGCCGTCACCGTTGTCGCTCCATGTGCCTGCGCCGGTAGTGCCGTTCTGTGTCAGAGTGCAGGAACCGCTGGTGTCAAGCACAAGGGATATGCCTGCAACATACTGAAGGTACTGCTGCTGCTGTTCGGTGGGTATCTGGGCGAGAGCCTCCTGAGAGATCTGTGCCTGGTATGTTCCGGCATAGGCTGATCCTGTGGGGAGGGTAGTGGTAGGCAGAGAAGTGGTCGTAGTAGGTATAGGAGTCTGTGTCGTTGTGGGCAGAGAAGCCTGCGGTGTGTTTGTTGTGGTGGGGAACATTGTGTTGAACTGGTTTACACTGGTCTGTGTGCCGTCACCGCTTCCGCCGCAGCCTGTTGCGGCCATGAGCATTACCGCGGAAACTGCAAGTACGAGCACTCTGATAATTATCTTTTTCATATTGGATTCCTCCTGCTGATCTGATTTATTAATATTATACTATAGTTTTACCGAAAATTCAACACAAAAGCATCAACATATCATCAGACAGATTTAATGTTTGTACACCTGCTGCAGCCGGGTGCGCTTTTGTATTGCCTTTCATAAATAATAATCCGGCGGGAAGAAAAAGGTTACACATTATCATGTAACAGATACGAAAAATATTATCACAGGAAACGTTTTGCTTTCTTTATCAGCATCAGAGAAAAAATGTGATAGATCAACGGATCACGGCACTCATATTGTGCTTAATAAACAATATTAATTCTTGTTTTGTTGATTTATTGACATTACTTATATTATCTGATATAATGAGATCGGAATTCTGACAAGATGATCCTATGATCGGGAGTGATTATTTGAAAAAACAATTGTTTTCCTTGTTTTCTCTGAATGAGGAAGAAAAAAACGTTATTCAGAAAAAGTATATTCCGTATGAACAAAAAGACAGCATGATCTCCGGCGGTCAGGCTTTTGCAGCCGGAAGCTCTGTTGTACCTGACAGCAATGAAAGAACTTCTGATACGTCCGTGCCAAAACGTGCTGCTGACAAGAAAAGCGGCGGAAACGGAAAGAAGATCGCGATTATTTCGGTGGCTGCCGTTGCGGTTATTGGTATCGGTGTGACTGCAGCGGTTCTTCTCGGCAGCAGCAAAGCGTCGGAGTCGTCGGAAACCACTGTTCAGGCTTCCAAAGTCGTTTCCGGCAATGAGTCTTCAGTGACTTCGGTGGCTTCTGCTGCCTCAGCTGATGAACCGAGCTATGTTCTGGAAGGAACAAAGCTGACTGTTAATTCGGATGCGTTTTTTGATGATGAGGATTATAGACAGTTTATTCATTACGATGAGGAGGCCGGTACCCTTGATGGAAATGACACCATAACTGAGGTGGTCATTAAAGACGGAGTAACAAGGATAGGTGATCTTGCTTTTGATTCGTATACTAAGCTTACGGATGTTTCTATCCCCTCCAGTGTAACATCAATTGGTAATTATGCATTTGAGGCCTGTGAAATGTTGAAAAGCGTCACGCTGCCTGACAGTATTCAGTCAATAGGTTATAGTGCCTTTTCTAATTGCGGAAAGCTGAACAGTATTGAGATCCCTTCAAAGGTAACTGTTATAGAACCGACTACATTTGCCAATTGTATAAGTTTAAAAAGAATTGTTCTTCCCGACGGATTAACAAAGATAGGTGACAATGCGTTTTATTGGTGTAATACCATCCATAGTATCACCATACCCGAAAGTGTTACGGAGATCGGTTCCGGAGCTTTTATGAATTGTGTCAGTCTGCAGACGATCAATATTCCGTCAAATATTACCGAGATCAAAGATGAGACATTCAGTTACTGCGATATTTTGAAGGAGATCACAATTCCGGACGGAGTAACCTACATAGGAGCAAGAGCTTTTGAATATTGTATAAAGATCGAAAACCTGACAGTCCCGTCATCTGTCAAAACAATAGGCGAGTATGCGTTTGGCCAGTGGGAATCTTCTCAGACAATCAACATTGAAGGTAAAAGTGAGGCGCCTGACACATGGGATAAGGGTTGGAATTCATTGTGCGGAGCAAAAATAGTATGGAAGGCATAGAACGATACTTCCGGCATTATTATCCTTGCGCGCCGATTCCGCGGATCTGTGCAAGACAACATAATAACCAACAAAACAGCCGCCCGGGAAGGACGGCTGTTTTTGCGCGGAAATATGCTGATAATATAGTGTATGTGTATGAATTAATGCGGATCATACTTAACTCCCATTAAAAGCAGACAGAGTCTGATTTTAATAGCGCGTCAGCGCGTCGGAGTTTGCATGAGACGTCATCTGTTCGTATGCACAGATGGGCGCAGCCTCGGGCGGCGCCTTTTCCGATTAAAAGTGTCAGCTTTTAATCGGAAAACAGTAT
>JBGUWL010000111.1:0-35879 GCA_045221075.1 Acutalibacteraceae bacterium | reverse complement strand
CACAGATGACGTCTCATGCAAACTCCGACGCGCTGACGCGCTATTAAAAGCAGACTATGTCTGCTTTTAATGGGAGTTTAGTATGATTACTTGCAAATAGCCGGGAAATCGTCACGCATATCCGGTGCGGTACCATTCAGGAAGCCGATGAAAACAAAGCCGTCAGGTTTATTATATTTCGGCTTCGTCAAAACATAGAAACCACTGAACGGATCCCACATACCAACTCAGCCCCTTTCTTACCCGAAGCTTTCAGACATCCGTCGCCTGATACGCCTGACCACCCCTACGGTTTCCGCGTATGCCCGATACAGGCCGGAAAAAGAGCTTACGGTACGACAAGAGCACAGGATCTGTTCAGTGTTTCTTTATATTCGTCACCTCGTCCTGAAAAAGCAGAAAAACACTCATAGCATCCGGAAAAATGCTATTGATACTAAAAAAACAGACCTTACTCTATGTGATTTATTTCATAGAAGAAGGTCTGTATCATTTTGAAAATGATGACACAGGTCGTTGTCTTGGCTTGTATTGTCAATAAACAGGAGAACCGGTTCGCCTGTCTATGAGGAATGGTTCCATTTTTGTCACCCAAAAGAAGAAACGGTTCATCTTTTTTCGGGCTGAGTTGCTTTTATCTTGTTGTAAGACTAAAAACCGAAGAACTCCTTTAGTCCCTCACAGTTTTTCAGATATTCGGCAGTAAAGCCGTAATGTCCTGCTCTTGCAACGGTAAGCAATTCTTCAAGAAAATCATCGTAGGGCAGATCGAGATATTCTTCCGGGATTTCAGTATGTATGGTACCGCCGTCGTTGTGGCCTCCTCCCCACCACCAGTTTTCTTCGAGAGCCGCCTCGTAGGTCCCGTCGTCCTTTTTGACAAATCCATAGTAGGATACCCATTCTCTCATTCCTTCCGGTGTTTTTTCACCTTCATAATGAGGAGCGTCAAATTTTTCTTCAGAATAGCCCCTGGAGCCCTTTCCTGCGAACTTATTATACACAGCAAAATGCTCCGTATCCCGTGGGACCCTTACGATCCTGATATGATCGTACTGATAGATCAGTTTTCTTGTTCCGGCAACACGGTTTTCTTCGGTCATAAGCTCTTCTATCGGACGAAACGGCGTTTTCTTTTCATGGTCTCTCAGATATTTATCCGGGACCTTTCCTCTGTAAACGCCGGGATAGCCGACATAATAGGAATAATCCTTTGTTTCGTCGTCACGGTAATAGACCGCTATACAGGAATTGTCATAATAAATTGAATAGTGTTCCATAAGTAATACACCTTACATATATTTCAGAAAAGAAAGTATACATAACTCATACTGTTTTGCATACGCACAGCTGACGTCTCATGCAAACTCCGACGCGCTTACGCGCTATTAAAAGCAGACTATGTCTGCTTTTAATAGGAGTTTAGTATAAGCCTGCGAGCCACATGAGAGGGAACCATGTCAAAAGAGTACTAAATAGATATTTCTCATGGCGCGGGAAAGAAATATCGCGTCCGACAAAAGTCGAACGCGAATCGGGTGCGGCGGCTCGCCGCTGGTCGAGGTGACAGGATTTGAACCTGCGGCCTCTACGTCCCGAACGTAGCGCTCCACCAAACTGAGCTACACCTCGCCTCAAATTAAGCCTTGAAAATTAATTCAAGGCTTAGATGGCTGGGGAATAGGGATTCGAACCCCAACAAACAGAGTCAGAGTCTGTCGTGCTACCGTTACACAATTCCCCAATATTCAATTTTGTCCCTCAGAACATTATCTATTATAGCGCTTTGAGTTCTGTTTGTCAAGTGTTTTTTTCGGATTTTTTTCAATAATGCAAAAATGTAAAATATTAATCATCACCCGCCGTCAAAGATATGCGGCGGATGATGTATATTATTTCTTTATCTGCTGTCAAAGCACTTCAAGTCTGATGTCATTATCATCTGCAGTAACGTTGATTGCAGCGATCTGTCCGGTGCGGCTCTCAACAATGGCAGCAGCGATCTTGTCCTCCACTTCCTTGCGGATAAGGTTACGGAGATCCCTTGCGCCGCTCTTGCCGCCGAAGGCCTTCTTTGCAAGGAGCTTCTGGGCTTTTTCGTCATAGGTAAAGTTGATACCCTTTTCTTTCAGAGTATCCACATATTCACCGAGCATAAGAGCGGAAATGGCAACAAAGTCTTCCTCTGTAAGATGACGGAATATGATTATCTCGTCAAGCCTGCTGAGGAATTCGGGGCGCAGGAATTCGGAAAGCGCCTTGCGTACCTTTTCGGCAGTGGCCTCGGCCTCAGTCTTTGCAAATCCGAGGGCGTTTTCACGGCGCTCACTTCCGGCATTGGAAGTCATTACGATGACCGTATTGCTGAAATTGACCTTTCTTCCCTGTGCGTCAGTCAGAACGCCTTCATCAAGTATCTGCAGAAGTATGTTCAGCACATCGGGATGGGCCTTTTCTATCTCATCAAAGAGAAGTACAGAATAAGGACGGCGGCGGACCTTCTCGGTGACCTGACCGGCCTCTTCGTAACCAACATATCCGGGAGGTGAACCAATGATCTTGGATACGGAATGTTTTTCCATAAACTCCGACATATCAAGTCGGATAAGAGTTTCGGGAGTGTTGAAAAGCTCGGTGGAGAGTACCTTTACAAGCTCGGTCTTTCCCACACCGGTGGGTCCCACAAAGATAAACGAAGCGGGACGGCGGCGGGGACTGATCTGTACTCTGCTGCGCTTTACAGCGGCCGCAAGAGCCTTTACAGCCTCGTCCTGTCCGATAACACGGCTCCTGAGCTGTTCTTCAAGGTCGGCAAGCTTGTTCAGCTCGTTTTCCTGTACCTTGGATGCAGGAATTCCTGTCCACAGCTCGATAACATGAGCGATATCATCCTCGGAAACCTGGGCGGTGAGCTTGCTCTCATCCACCTCACTGAGTTCCTTTTCAAGCCTTGCAATGTCATAGCGCACGGTTGCAAGCTTCTCGTAATCGATCTCTTCTTCTGCCGCAAGAGCCTCTTCCTGACTCTTCAGCTCGGTCAGGCGAGCGTTGCTGCGGTCATATTCCTCAAGCTCTTTATTTCTGAGAGCGGCGTGGGTGCAGGATTCATCCAGCAGGTCTATGGCCTTGTCAGGCAGGAAGCGGTCGGTGATGTAGCGTTCGGAAAGAATTACGGTCTTGCGGACTATCTCATCCGACATCTTCACCCTGAGGTAATCCTCGTAATAGGACTTGATGCCCATAATTACGTCTATGGTATCTCCGATGGATGGCTCGGACACCGTAACAGGCTGGAAGCGTCTTTCAAGAGCCGCGTCCTTTTCTATATATTTTCTGTATTCATTGAATGTAGTTGCGCCGATGACCTGTATCTCGCCCCGTGAAAGAGCAGGTTTCATTATGTTTGCGGCATTCATGGAACCCTCGGATTCGCCTGTGCCTACAAGTGAATGTACCTCGTCAATAAACAGTATCACATTGCCGTCGTTCTTGACCTCTTCGATAAGTCCTTTTATACGGCTCTCAAACTGTCCGCGGAACTGTGTGCCGGCAACAAGAGCCGTAAGGTCAAGGAGATGTATCTCCTTGTTCTGAAGGCGCATAGGTACCTCTCCGTGAGCAATCCTGAGCGCAAGACCCTCTGCAATGGCGGTCTTGCCTACGCCCGGTTCACCGATAAGACAGGGGTTGTTCTTTGTCCTTCGGCTGAGTATCTGGATAACACGGTCAAGCTCCTTTTCCCTGCCAACTATCCTGTCCAGCTTGCCGTCACGGGCTCTCTGGGTAAGGTCGGTGCAGTAGGCGTCAAGATGTTTTCTCTTGCGCTTGCGGGGTGTTTTTGAGTCGTCCTTTTTGTTTTTTTCGTCCTTTTCGGACTTTGATTTCTGACCGCCGTTGAAGAGACTCTTGAAAAACGGCGGGAAAGCGGGAGCTCCTCCGCGGCTGAAATCATCGTCGTCCTCGTTTTCTTCGTCAGATTCCGGTCCGTCGATCATACTGCTCATTTCTTCGGGTATCATTCCGGATTCCATGAGTTCACCCATCTGATCCTGCATCATATCAAGATCTTCTTCGGAAATACCCATTTTTTCCATTATGTCGGTAACCGGCTTTATGCCGATCTCCTTTGCACAACTGAGACAGTATCCGACAGAATCGGATGAATCGGCGGAATTAGAAACAAACACTACCGCCGGGCGCTTATTGCATCTGCTGCAGAGCATCATACTGACCTCTCCTTTCCTTTTCGGCTGACTATTCCTTTATTGTCAGCCCTGCGGTACATTATTGATCCCGCAGATCTTTTTTTTTCTCTTCCCCGTCATTTTCGGGATGAAGTGTTTCCTTATTCTTTTCCTTTACGAGTTTTACAAACATTATGGTATACATCACAAGGGAAAACAGCATTGATACCGTGGTCACCGAAAGCAGCACCAAAGACAGTGTGATGTTGGTATAGCCCCAGATGGCCTTGAGCAGTATCAGAGACGTGATGGACGTATAAAATATTACTGTAGATATCTTTCCAAACCAGCGCGCGGCCGGAGGGCGGATCTTTATCTTCAGAAGAAAGGCTCCGCCGCTGAGCATGAGCATTTCTTTGATGAACAATATCAGAATAAAGGGCATTATCTCCGGATACAGATAATTCATACATATAACTATGGCTATCAATGTAAGCTTGTCTGCTATTGGGTCAAGCACCTTTCCAAGCTCGGTTATCTGGTTCAGCTTTCTTGCAAGAAAACCGTCAAGCATATCGCTGACAGCGGATATGAGCACCATAACACCTGCCATGATAAAATCCTGATCAAGAAGGAATTTTGTAAGCGGAACGATGACTATGATCCTCAGCATGGACAGCAGGTTGGGAATATTAATATTCTTTTTTAAGATCTGTTTCATTTTCCGATAACACTCCCTTTCTGACCACGGTGATCCGGTCATCACAAGGACGACAGTGATGTTACTATCAGATTCGGCAGACTGATCTTTGTTATGAGCTGGTAGAACACAGTGTGTTCCATGCTGTCATTCAGTGAAGCGCAGGCCTCCGGAGAAATAAACATCATTATAAAGTATACAATGAGTGAAAGAAGCATAGCGATAAATACCGCCTGAACGATTCCCACAAGTGCGCCCAGGATCCTGTTGGGCATACCCAGTGCCATACGGTCTATGGCCTTTGTGAATTTTCTTGCAAGAAAACCCACAACGATCATCAGTATAAGGAAAATAATAATAGTAAGCACCGATGATATCATCTTTATAGCAAAGGGCCGTATAAGCTCCTCGACAGTCCCGGGTATACCTATGGCCGACTGTTTCAGAGTATTGGCAAGTGATGCATTGTCAATACCGGAAAAAGAAAAAACATTGGCTGTAAAGTTTGACACGGCGCCCATTACGGACTCGGCCGCAAGAACCGGGTCAGAGGTTTCTATGCCCGCAGTCTGCTGGGCAATATTGTTTACGATATTATCCTTAAAGAAGGAATGATATATCAACGTGGAGAACATGGAAGACAGCAGCGCCGCCAGAATCACAGACACGATAGTACCTGCGGCGTTGATCGCCATATAAACAAGACCCCGTTTGTATCCGGAATAGCCGAACAATATTATTAGAGCCGCAATGCCCAGATCCAACCATACATTCATTGTTCCACCTGATTTCTGCAGTATTCTTTTCACTCCATAATACTATATCATATTTTTCTTCTTTTAACAAGTCAATTTTATACGATTATTTGTACAGCATGCCTCCACAAAGCATATTTTTTTATAAATATGGACAACACCTCTGCAGCCGCCTTTTCTGACCATATTCCGGGGATCGGCAACGAAGATATGCGGTATATAACTCCAAGGATCGCCGTCAGGGATATTTGATATCAGTAAGTAGTGTATTCACCCTGCTATAGTATTCACCAGGATATTTCAGGGTGCAAAAAAGCACACCGGGCGGAAACCCGATGTGCCTTTATAATAGATTATTTTTTTGCCTTTATCTTTTTCTCTGTACCGTTGATAAGCCGCTTTATGTTATCCTTGTGGCGTATTATAACAAGAAGTCCGATAAGCAGTGCGGTTACGGAAGAAAAGACAACAAAGGGTATTGTGGGATTACTGAAGGGTGTTACGACACCGGTATATCCCTGATAATCAAAACACCTGAGAATAAGCGTACTGATGGGATAGACAGTGAAGTTTACCACTGCGCAAAGGGATATGATGTGAGTGATAAGGAATATTATGGCGAAAAGAATGAGGGCACACAAAAGTGTTCTCCAGTCTGTCATGAGCATTACAGCGAATGACGTAACAACTCCCTTGCCGCCTTTGAAGCGATAATATACCGGGAAAGTATGTCCCACAACGGCAAACAGACCTGCAATATACATGAGATAGCCCCGGTACAGCTCAGTCTTGTCGCCGTCTACCCAGATCATAAGCAGCATCGCTATGGCAACAGACACTATACCCTTAAGGAAGTCGCCTACAAATGTAATAACTGCCGGCACCTTGCCGACGCAGCGAAGGACATTTGTAAAGCCGGCGTTACCGCTTCCCATGGTTCGGATATCCTTGTGCATGACTATCTTTGTGACTATTATGGATGTGTTGACGCTGCTTATCAGATATGACGCAAGAACGGCAATTATTATCTGAAGCCAGCAGGCGGATAAAAATCCGGTAATTTCCTCCACAAAAAACACCTCTATGATCTCTATTTTTTGTCTCCTCGCTCGCGTATTACAAAGCGGATCGGCGTACCCTGCATACCGAAGGTCTCTCTGATGCGGTTCTCAAGATAGCGCTGATAGGAGAAGTGAAAAAGCTCGGCGGAATTGACAAAACATACAAAGGTAGGCGGTTTTACACCCGACTGGGTCATGTAAAGGATCTTGAGCCTTCTTCCCTTGTCTGTAGGCGGCTGTACCCTGGCAACAGCCTCGCTGAGCAGATCGTTCAGCATACCGGTTGAAATACGCATTGCGGCGGAATTCACAACTGTTACGATAAGCTCAAACAGCCGGTCAAGGCGCTGTCCGGTCTTTGCGGAAATGAACACCATTGGTGCGTATGACATGAAGGAAAAGTCCTGTTCCAGCTTTTTGCGGAACTCGTTCATGGTCTTGTCGTCCTTTTCCACTGCATCCCATTTATTTACAACAATAATACAGGCCTTTCCGCTTTCGTGGGCAA
The DNA here is from genome assembly GCA_045221075.1 of Acutalibacteraceae bacterium. GTDB lineage: Bacteria > Bacillota > Clostridia > Oscillospirales > Acutalibacteraceae > UBA1213. Next base: position 28,671 of record JBGUWL010000111.1, on the reverse strand, counting down.
GTCCGGCGATCTTTGAATCCTGTTCCGCAAATCCAACAGTGGCGTCGATCATGATAAGACAGACATCACTGCGTTCAATGGCCATCTTTGCACGGATTATGCTGTATTTTTCGATATCGTCTTCAATGCGGCTGCTGCGGCGTATACCTGCGGTATCGGTAAGCCTGAAGCGTCCGTGCTTGTTTTCGATTTCTGTGTCGATACTGTCACGGGTAGTTCCGGCAATGTTTGACACAATGCACCTTTCCTCACCCGTTATCTTGTTTACAAGAGATGACTTTCCTGCATTGGGGCGTCCGATTATTGCTACGCTGACGGTATCTTCTTCTTCTTCGCTTTCTGATGAGGGAGGAAGGTTTTCGAATATTGCGTCCAGCAGATCGCCTGTCCCGTGCCCGTGGACTGAAGAGACCTGTATCGGGTCACCCAGACCCAGGTTATAGAACTCATAGAAAGCAGGTTCAGGCTCCCCTACCTTGTCACACTTGTTTACACACAGAACGACAGGCCGGTTGCTCTTCTGGAGCATCATTGCGACCTCGTGGTCCGTGGCCACAACACCGCTTGTCAGATCAGTGACCAGAACGATAACATCGGCGGCCTCTATTGCAAGACCGGCCTGACGGCGCATCTGTTTAAGTATTATGTCATCGGAATAGGGCTCTATGCCTCCGGTATCTACCAGCGAGATCTTTCTGCCCCGCCATTCGCACTCGCCGAATATCCTGTCACGGGTCACGCCGGGGGTGTCATTAACGATGGCGACACGCTGACCGATAAGCTTATTGAACAGTGTGGACTTTCCCACATTGGGTCGTCCCACAATTGCAACAACAGGTTTTGACATTCTTGCCGACCTCCTTTTCTGCCGAAGCGTATATTTTATGCAAGTTCACTTTAGGGCATAACAAACAAAAAGAGAAGGATCGCTCCTTCTCAGTTTTTGTATGAAATCAGGCTTCTGTTGAAATGACCTGTCTGCCGTTATACATACCGCAATTGGGGCAGGCTCTGTGAGCCAGCTTATATTCACCGCAGTTGGGGCACTTTGACAGTGTGGGAGCGTCCAGTTTCCAAACTGCGGAACGTCTCTTGTCTCTTCTTGCTTTAGAAGTTTTTCTCTTAGGTACTGCCATGGTAAAAGTCCTCCTTAGAATTAGTACTGAAAATCAGGTATCTGACAGGAGCTGTTTCAGCACCGCCAGTCTTGGGTCGGTTTCCTGCTGTTCACAGGCGCAGGAGCCCTCATTAAGGTTCTTTCCGCACCGGGGACACAAGCCTTTGCACGATTCTTTACAAAGGAGCTTTGACGGAAACTCCAGAAGAATGTCGTCCCTCAGAAGAGGGGCAGTGTCCAGCTTATAGTCGGGTGCCTCCACATAGTCGTCGCCGCTTTCGTCAGAAAGGGACGTAACGAGGACGTGGCGGAATTTAAAGTTAAACGTTCTGCTCTGGGTAATGGCACAGCGGTCGCAGTCAAACTGACAGGTGAGCCGTACATCAGCCGTAAATTCTACAAAACCGGCATGATTTTCCACCATTATGGCGGCGGTCACGGGCTCTGTAAAGCAGGCAGAACCCTGGTCATCCTTTGACATGGGGACCTCTGCGGTGACGCTGATCTTTGCGTTCTCGACAAGAAAAACCTGTTTCAAATCAAGAATCATCAAAAATCACCTCTGCAGAATATTTCAACAAACCATACTCTATTATAATAATACACTTCTCTTTTGTCAATAGGTTTTAATGAAATATTTCGATGTTTTTACGGGTTTTAAGGGGGTATCCGGCAGTCGTCAGCCGCTCGCTCCGGAAGGCTTTTCAATTTGTCCCTTCCAGTCGATGATACCGCCGAACTCCACTACATTTGCATATCCCAGCTCACACAGTTTCTGAGACGCCTCCTTGCTGCGGTTGCCGCTGCGGCAATAGACCATGATAAGCTGGTTCTTGTCCTTTAGCTGAGTGATCTCCTGACTGCCGATGGTCTCGTTGGGAATACATATAGCATTCGGGATATGTCCTTCGTCAAATTCCTCATAGGTGCGGACGTCGAGGATGATATAATCCTCTTCGGTCTTCATCATTTCCTCAGCTTCCTCCATTGAGATACTGATGTACGGAATGATCTGAACCTCTTCCTCACTCTCTGAGGGAGTGCTGCCGTCAGCAGGAGATCCGCAGCCTGCTGCAAAAAGCATAAGGATACAAAGCAGTATTGTCAGTGTCTTTTTCATCATTTTCCTCCCTTATCCTACAAGCCATTTGTACTTTACCACACTGTACAGCGGTATCAGCGGGATCATGATGGGGGTCTTTTTGAAGTAAGCCTGATATTCGGGGTCATCGCCGTATGTACGGGTCTGACGTTCTTCAAGCCTTCTTGCCCCGCTGAACATTACATATACTATCCCAAGATATCCCACAATGGCCGCGATCCACTGCAGCACCGTCCAGTATGCAGGTATGCCTCCAACAAAAACTCCGGTCCAGATAAGAAGCTCGCCGAAATAGTTGGGACATCTTACTATGCGGTAAAGACCGGTATCAACAAATCTGCCGGGATTCTTCTTTTTGGCGGCGCTTTTCTGAATATCAGCAACACTTTCTATTATAAACCCCAGAGCAGCTATCGAAGTTCCGATAATTATCATGACCTGATCCTCAACAAAAGGATTTCCCGCCCTGAACAGCAGCGGACAGGTCTGACAGGCATAGAGCAGAGCAGCCGTGATCCATATCGCGCACTTTACACCGATATTCATTCCCTTGCCGGATTTAATCTCCTGTTTCATTTTTTTGTTGTAGGCCTGGCTTTTCAGCTCACGGAAAAGCAGATAGCCTCCCAGCCTTGCACCGTATGCCGCAAGGAGTATTGCGGTAATGATGGTCATGACGGACATGGTGCGGAAATACACCGCAAGTATCACAATACTGATCGCCATTACGGAAAAACCGTAGCCCAATGAAATGAACCATACATACTTTTTGAAGCCGATGCTGCTGACAAGCATTGCGACCCCAAACAGGATCAGAAACATCCACCACATATCAAGACCTCCGTTTCTGATTTATCATGACGAGGATACGGCGGTATCCTCCGCACGGATAGTTATTGTATTGATTATCGGCTGCTGATCTGCGGGTATTGTGCCGTTGGTATCCGTGGGCTGTGCCACCTCGCATATCTTATCGACAACCTCTATACCCTCTGTTACATGGCCAAAGGGAGCATACCGGCCGTCAAGCTTTGCTGCAGCGCTGTCGTCATGTACGATAAAGAACTGGGAGCTTGCGCTGTTGTAGTCGTTGCCCCTGGCCATCGCTATGGTTCCTCTTGTATGAGAGAGGGGATTATCATAGCCGTTGAGACTGAATTCTCCGTAGATATTGTTTGCCGCGCCGCCCTGGCCGTTGCCCAGGGGATCGCCGCCCTGGATCATGAATCCGGTCATGATGCGGTGGAAGGTAAGGTTTGTATAGAAACCAGACTGGGCAAGATAGATGAAGTTTTTGGTGGATATGGGTGCGGCCTTATAATCAAGCTGAACGGTGATCTTCCCATAGTCCTTTACGTCAATATCCGCATAATAGGTCTTTGTTTCGTCAATGACAACGGAATCCATATAGCTGGTATCCATTGTATTGGAAGTATCGGTGATTTCAGACATATCGCCGGAGGTCAGATCAGTGCTGATGGTCTGGTCGTCGTACGAATAATCCGTTGAAACAAGGCTTTCTTCATGTTTCCCATTGCCTAAACCCTGGGTGATCGCCACAATAATAAGCAGCACAACAATGACTGCAAGTATGATCCCTGTAGCTATCAGGATGATCTTTCCTTCGTTGCTCTGTTTTTCTACCGGTTTCTTTTTGATCTTTCTTGCCATAATGACTGTTCCTTTCTGAGTTGACTATGGCAGTCTTTCAGGCCTGCCTTGTGCTTTCATATTGATTATATCATACAGGAAGGGCTATTTCAACAAATAATCTCCGGTATTGTACAAAACTATATGATAGAATCATACTTCCTGCCCGGTATGACAATTCGGGTCAAAAAAACGGTGCGACATTGCGCACCGTAATTCCGATCATTCATCTGTAAGGCACTTTACCATTACAGCCTTCTGAGCGTGAAGTCTGTTTTCAGCCTCTTCAAAGATCTCATCGGCATGAGCTTCAAAGACCTCTTCGGTTATCTCTTCACCCCTATGGGCGGGCAGGCAGTGCTGTACCATTGCGTCGGGCTTAGCAAGAGCCATAAGCTCACTGTTTACCTGGTAGCCCTCAAAGGCCTTCTTTCTCTTTTCGGCCTCCCCTTCCTGACCCATGGAAGCCCATACGTCAGTGATGACTACATCGGCATCCACAATGGCCTCTTTGGGAGTGCGGAACATAGTGAACTTGTCGCCGTATTCCTTTGCGAAGTCGAGTACGTCCTTATGAGGCTCGTAGCCCTCGGGACAGGCAACGGAAATGGACATTCCGGTCTTGAGTGCGCCCACAATGAGAGAATTCATCATGTTGTTGCCGTCGCCGATAAAGCACATCTTTAGTCCGTCCAGCTTACCCTTGAACTCACGGATGGTCATAAGATCCGCAAGTATCTGGCAGGGATGACAGAAATCGGTAAGACCGTTGATGATCGGAATGCTGCCGTACTCTGCAAGAGCCTCTACCTCGGCCTGCTCAAAGGTACGGATCATGATGCCGTCAAGATAGCGGGAAAGAACCCTTGCGGTGTCCTGGACAGGCTCTCCTCTTCCGATCTGCATATCCTTTGAGGAAAGGAATATGGGCTGGCCGCCCAGCTGGTACATACCGACCTCAAAGGAGACCCTTGTTCTTGTTGATGCCTTTTCAAAGATAAGTCCCAGGGACTTGCCTTCAAGCATCTTGTGAGGTATGCCGTGCTTCTGCTCATATTTAAGCTGATCGGCAAGGTTGAGGATGTCGATGACCTCTTCGCTGCTGAGGTCAAGCATTTTTAAAAGATGTTTCATAGTTATGCCTCCATGATATTTTTAAGGATGCTCAGTCCTTTATCTATCTCTTCATAGGTAATGGTCAGGGGCGGCAGCATACGCAGAAGTGTCTTTGCCGTCAGAATAAGAAGTCCGTTTTCAACGCACTTTGCGGCTATCTCCTTTGCGTTGTCCTTCTCGGTAACGATGCCGATCATCAGTCCCTGACCCCTTACGTCGCTGACGTTGGGCATTTCTTTCAGCTTTGCCCTGATATAATCGCCCTTCTCCTGAACATCCTTGAGGAATTCAGGCTTTGCCACTCTTGAAAGGACCTCAAGGGCACCGGCGCAGACAACGGGATTTCCGCCGAAGGTGGTGCCGTGGGTACCGGGAACAAGCACACCGGATACATTCGCACCGCACAGGCAGGCGCCGATGGGAAGACCTCCGCCCAGTCCCTTTGCGGAAGTGACAACATCGGGCTTTATTCCGTAGCCCTGATAACAGTAGAAATACCCCGTTCTTGAAATACCGGTCTGTACTTCATCCACCATGAACAGAATGTCCTTCTCCCTGCAAAGTTCAGCGGCAGCCTTTACATAATCCTTGTCAAGGGGCATTACGCCGCCCTCGCCCTGGATAAGCTCCACAAATACAGCGCACACATCATCGCTCAGGTGTGATTTGAGATCTTCGATATCATTTGCCTCTGCAAAATCAAAGCCCTCTGTAAAGGGGAAAAAGTAGTTGTGAAAAACTTCCTGTCCCGTGGCCGCAAGAGTGGTCACTGTACGTCCGTGGAAGGAATTTTTGAGGGTAATGATCTTCAGTCTGCCTTTTCCGTACTTGTCAAAGCTGTATTTCCTTGCAATCTTTATGGCACATTCATTTGCTTCGGCACCTGAGTTGCACAGGAATACCTTATCCATGCCGGAAAGCTCACAAAGCTTCTTTGACAGCTCTGTCTGGAGGGGAGAATAATAAAGATTGGAGATATGCTGAAGCGTTGCCGCCTGACAAGCAACAGCCTTTACCCAGCCTTCATCACAGTAGCCAAGACTGTTTACACCTATCCCGCTTGTAAAGTCAATATATTCACGCCCCTCAGCATCCTTTGCAACGGCTCCCTTTCCGCTTACAAGGGCGGTCTGGAACCTGCCGTAGGCGCTGACCATGTATTGTTGTTCGTCGTTTTTTATTTCTTCAAAATTCATTGTGTTTTCACCTCTTGATTTATCAGTATATCAGTAGAACATTGTTCCGATACCTTCATCGGAGAACATCTCGATAAGTATGGAGTGGGGTATTCTGCCGTCAATTATATGGGCTCTCTTGACGCCTCTTCTGACGGCCTCCACACAGCAGTCGATCTTGGGTATCATTCCGCCGGAGATGATGCCCTCACGCTTAAGTGAGGGGACCTCGCTGACATTTACCACCGGAATGAGGGTGTTGTCGTCATCCTTGTCTCTGAGAAGTCCCTTTATATCAGTCATAAGAATGAGCTTTGTGGCTTTGAGCTCGGAAGCTATTCTTGCCGCCGCAAGATCAGCATTGATATTATATACTTCACCGCCGTAACCTCCGGCAACTGTTGAGATAATGGGAACATAACCGTTTCTTGTGGCGTTTTCAATGACCTCGGTATGCACCTCGGTGATCTCACCCACAAAGCCCAGATCAATTCCGGAAGCCTTCTTTTCGGCCATTATCATCCTTCCGTCAAGTCCGCAAAGACCTATGGCCTTGCCGCTGTGCTGTTCAAGAAGCTGTACAAGGCTTTTGTTGACCTTGCCGGCAAGCACCATCTGAACAATGTCGATAGTCTCCTGATCCGTGACCCTGAGACCGTTGACAAACCGGCTTTCCTTGCCGATCTTGTTAAGCATACCGCTGATCTCGGGGCCTCCCCCATGTACCAGCACTACGTTTATGCCGATAAGCTGCAGCAATACGATATCACTCATCACAGCGTCCTTGAGCTCCGGGCTTATCATTGCGTTGCCGCCGTATTTTACAACAACGGTCTTTCCGGAAAGCTTTTGTATGTACGGAAGAGCCTGCACAAGCACATTGGCTCTGTCCTGATCCGATACTATCTTCATCTTCATCCCTCTGTATATCAATGTCGGTCCGGCACAGGGTCGGAATGATCAGGTACGGTAATCACCGTTGATCTTTACATATTCATAAGTCAGGTCACAGCCGTAGGCTTCGGCACAGTAACTGCCGTCCCCAAGACCTACAATAATGTCTATCTCGTCCTCTGTGAGGATCTCCTTCGCCTTTTCTTCGGAAAACTCTATGCCTGCGCCGTTTTTGCACACGTCTATGGTTCCTGCAGCAGAGGCAAAGGATACATCCACCTTGTTTACATCCACATCACAGCCGGAATAACCTATGGCGCACAGCACACGTCCCCAGTTTGCATCGGAGCCGAACATTGCGGCTTTGAGCAGGCTGGAGCAGATGACAGACTTTGCGATGCCCCTCGCATCATCGTCAGTCTTGGCTCCGCTGACCTTGCACACAAGCAGCTTTGTTGCGCCCTCGCCGTCCTTTGCCATCATCTTTGAAAGGCCTTTGCAGACGGCAGTAAGAGCTTCAAGGAAGACATAATAATCTTCGGTTTCCTCTGTGATCTCATCGTTTCCGGCAAGCCCTGACGCCATGACAGCAAGGGTATCGTTGGTGGAGGTATCGCCGTCAATGCTTATCATGTTAAATGTAAGGTCGGCTGCGGTCTTTACCGCTTTCTGAAGCATTGCGGAAGAAACGGCGGCGTCTGTGGTGACGAAGCAGAGCATTGTTGCCATATTGGGGTGTATCATGCCGCTGCCCTTGGATATACCGCCGACTCTTACGGTCTTTCCGCCGATGGTGGTCTCAACGGCATATTCCTTTGAAATGGTATCGGTGGTCATGATGGCCTCGGCAGCATCCGTGGCTCCGTCCTTTGAAAGCTTGCTGACAAGCTGGTCCATACCATCGGCAATAGGCTCGATGGGCAGTATCTGACCGATGACGCCTGTGGAACCTACAATAACATCCTGAGAGCTTATGCCAAGCTTTTCGGCGGTGAGTCGGCACATCATTTCGGCCTTTTCCATTCCGTCGGCGTTACAGGTGTTAGCATTGCCGCTGTTTACGATAACGGCCTGAGCATAACCGTCCTTAAGATTATTCTGAGTAGCGGTGATAGGTGAGCTTTTTACAAGATTCTTGGTATATACCGCTGCTGCAGTGCATTTCTTTTCGCAGTAGATAAGAGCAAGATCTTTTTTTGTTTTGTTCTTGCGTATTCCGCAGTGTATGCCGGAAGCGGTAAAACCCTTCGGGGCAGTTACGGAACCGTCTATCTTAACATATCCCATTCTTTTCTTCCTCCTTGTTTTCAATGACCCGGAAAATACGACATATCAAAATGCCGGAGGTACTATCACAAGACCAGTGGTCTCGGGCAGATCAAAAATTATATTCATATTCTGGATCGCCTGACCGGCAGCGCCTTTTACCATATTGTCTATTGCGGATATGGCAACAAGGGTATTGGTGCGCTTGTCGTGGTGCAGGGAAATGTCACAGAAATTGGAATACTTTATATTATGGATGTCAGCATTTGCGCCGTCGGGCAGGAGTCTGACAAAGAATTCGTCTTTATAGAAATCCTCATAGGCTTTCCTGATCTGTTCAAAGCTCACGCCCTCTTTTATGCGGGCATAACAGGTGGAAATTATTCCCCTGTTCACCGGCAGAAGGTGAGGAACAAATGTTATTGTTACATCATTGCCGGAGAGCTTTGAAAGCGTCTGCTCTATCTCCGGGGTATGGCGGTGGTTTGCAACCTTATAGGCGTGGAAGCCTTCGTTAAGCTCGGGATAGTGATTGCCCTGATTGGGCTTTCTGCCGGCGCCTGTGACACCGGATTTGGAATCGACTATAATGCCGTCAGTGCTGACAAGTCCGTTTTTGACCGCCGGAGCAAGAGCCAGAGGAGCGCCTGTAGTGTAGCAGCCGGGGTTTGCTATTATTCTCTTCCCCTTTATGTTCTCTCTGAAAAGTTCGGGAAGTCCGTACACAGAACGCTTGTGAAGATCGTGGTCGAGAAACTCACAGCCGTACCACTCTTTATACTCTTCTTCGCTTTCAAGGCGGAAGTCTGCGCCTAAGTCTATAAACGCTTTTCCCGCTTTATCGCACTGAGCCGCCAGCTCCTGAGACAGTCCGTGAGGAAGAGCGGCAAAAATAACGTCACTCTTTTCCACAACCTCGTCCTGAGTCTTACATTCCATATCACAAAGACCCTTATATGAAGGATAGACCTCGCTGAGAGGCTTGCCCTCAAAGCTGACTGAGCTTATTGCGGCGATCTCTGCTTCGGGATGAGTCAGAAGTATACGAACAAGCTCTGCTCCCGCATATCCGGTGGCTCCGATTATTCCTGCTTTTATTTTCATTTCTTTTCCCTCTTGTTCTTTTGTTATCTGTTATTCGTTGACTATTGCAAATACTCTCTTTGCCTGAGCTATTACGTTCTCGCTTGCGGGACCGCCCAGGGTTTTTCTGCCGTTTACACAGTTTTCAAGGGATATTGCGTCATATATGCCCTCGTCAAAAATGTCGCAGATCTTTTTGTATTCCTCTATGGGAAGCTCTTCAAGAGTAGTTTTCTTTTCGATACAGAGAGCCACAAGGGTCCCGGTGGCCTTGTATGCGTCACGGAAAGGAAGTCCCTTCTTTACAAGATAGTCGGCGCAGTCGGTGGCATTGATAAAACCGTTGGCTGCGGCTTTTCTCATGTTCTCTGGGATAACTCTCATGGTGTCGATCATGGGAGTAAAGGCAGTGAGACACATTTTTACGGTATCTACGGCGTCAAAAATGGCCTCCTTGTCCTCCTGCATATCCTTGTTGTAAGCAAGGGCAATGCCCTTCATGACAGTGAGCAGAGTCATAAGATCACCGAACACACGTCCGGATTTGCCTCTTACAAGCTCGGCGATATCGGGGTTCTTCTTCTGAGGCATGATGCTGGAGCCGGTCGAGAAGGCGTCGTCAAGCTCTACAAACTTAAACTCCCAGCTGCACCACATGATTATCTCTTCGGAGAATCTTGAAAGATGGACCATGATAATTGAAAGGGCCGATGCAAGCTCCATACAGAAATCACGGTCGGATACGCCGTCAAGACTGTTCTGGCAGATATTTTCAAATCCCAGCAGACGGGCGGTGACAGTCCTGTCTATAGGATAAGTAGTGGTGGCAAGTGCGCCGCTGCCAAGAGGGTTTGAATCGGTGTGGCGATATGCGCACTCAAGTCTGTCAAGATCACGAAGCAGCATTTCAGCATACGCCATAAGGTGATGTCCGAAGGTGATGGGCTGCGCTCTCTGAAGATGGGTATATCCCGGCATTACAGCCGTTGCATAAGCCTCGGCTTTTTTGCAAAGAACTGAGATAAGCTCCCTTACCTGAGACTGTATGTTTTTTATTTCCTTTTTCAGGTAAAGGCGGATGTCAAGGGCCACCTGATCGTTTCGGCTTCGGGCTGTGTGAAGGCGCTTTCCGGTCTGACCAAGGCGCTGTGTAAGCTCGCCCTCGATAAAAGTATGTATATCCTCGGCGTTGGGGTCTATAGTCAGAGCACCGCTGTCGATGTCGGCAAGTATGCCTTCAAGACCCTTTACGATGGCCTCGGCCTCGGTTTTTTCTATTATGCCGCACTCACCTATCATGGTGGCGTGAGCAATACTGCCCTCGATATCCTCACGGTACATCCTGCTGTCGAAGGAGATCGAAGAGTTGAAATCGTTGGTTTTTTTATCTATCTCTTTTGAGAATCTTCCTGCCCAGAGCTTCAAAGCCTTCACCCTTTCGTGAAATGATAAATCAATCTATAAACAACAGTCGGGCGGACAATGAAAAGACACTGTTCGCCCTGACATATTTCTTGTGTTTTTTTGGAAATATTATTCCTTGACAAGACCCTTCTTTGCCTGGACCTTGATGGGCAGACCGAAGAGGTTGATGAAACCTGCGCTGTCCTTCTGGTTGTAAACCTCGTCCTCGTCAAAGGTAGCGATGTCTTCATCATAGAGTGAATAGGGTGATGTCACACCTGCATCAATGATGTTGCCCTTGTAGAGCTTGAGTTTTACATCGCCTGTAACTGTCTCCTGTGTAGAATCAACGAAAGCAGAAAGAGCCTTTCTGAGAGGTGTGTACCACTGACCGAAGTATACCAGCTCTGCAAAACGCAGACCTACCTGCTGCTTGTAGTGGTATGTATCTCTGTCAAGAGTGATCTCTTCAAGCTTGTTGTGTGCGTGGTAGAGGATGGTGCCGCCGGGAGTTTCGTAAACGCCTCTTGACTTCATACCTACCAGTCTGTTTTCTACCAGGTCACAGATTCCGATACCGTTTGCGCCGCCAAGCTGATTGAGCTTCTTTACAAGCTCTACAGAATCAAGCTTTTCGCCGTCGATAGCCACCGGAATACCCTTTTCAAAGGAGATCGTTACATAGGTGGGCTGATCGGGAGCCTGCTCGGGAGAAACACCCAGCTCAAGGAAGCCTTCTTTGTTGTACATAGGCTCGTTGGCAGGGTTCTCGAGGTCAAGACCCTCGTGTGAAATATGCCAGATATTTTTGTCTTTTGAGTAATTTGTTTCTCTTGTGATCTTGAGAGGAATGTTGTGTGCCTCTGCGTATTCGATCTCTTCGTCTCGGGACTTGATGGACCATTCACGCCAGGGAGCGATGATCTTCATATCAGGAGCGAAAGCCTTGATGGCAAGCTCAAATCTCACCTGATCGTTGCCCTTGCCTGTACAGCCGTGGCAGATAGCATCGGCGCCTTCCTTCAGAGCGATCTCAACGATGCGCTTTGCGATAACGGGACGCGCAAAGGATGTACCTAAAAGGTACTTGCTCTCGTATACGGCGTCAGCCTTTACTGTGGGGAATACATATTCCTCGATGAATTCTTTGTTAAGGTCCTCGATATAGAGTTTCGAGGCGCCTGTCTTGATGGCTTTTTCTTCAAGACCGTCAAGCTCTGTTCCCTGACCAACGTCACCGCTTACTGCGATGACCTCGCAATTGTCATAGTTTTCCTTCAGCCAGGGGATGATGATGGATGTGTCAAGTCCGCCTGAATAAGCCAGAACTACCTTTTTGATGTCTCCCATAATTGATTACCTCCGTATCGTTTGATTACAGTATTCATTATACACCTTTTTTGCATAAAAGCAAGCATTTTTTGAATAAATATTCAGGATTCCGGATTTTTGTGCAATTGCGGAAGTGTTTTCAATACAAGAGTTAGTTTTTATTTAATTAGTATATTATCCCCGGGTTTTTTGGCGGTTTTTTCTTTGGTATTTTCTGGATAAGCATTTCTTGCGAGTCTGCGGATACGGTCCTAATATACATTTATACATAATTAAATGTATATTTTGCAAGTCTTCGTTTCTATCCGGACCGGTTCTGTGATATAATATAAAGCGAAATGACCGGATGCAATAACAATCCGGAACAAAATGGAGGTAATCTCATGGGCAGCTTTATTTGTATCGATCCGAAAACTCTTGACGACAACTTTTTTACACGCATCGGAAGTCAGTGGTCCCTTATCACCGCAGGAAACAAGGACAGCTTCAACACCATGACCGCAAGCTGGGGCGGTACCGGCGTACTCTGGAATATGAACACTGCATTTTCATTCATCCGTCAGAGCCGGTATACACTTCAGTTCGTTGACAGCAGCGACTATTACAGCATTTCCTTCTTCGGCGGAGAGCACATGAAGGAGCTTGCCTTCTGCGGCAAAAACTCCGGACGTGATGTGGACAAGGTTAAAGAGACCGGACTTACCCCTGTGTTTGACAACAAGGCACCCTATTTCGCAGAAGCCGATCTTGTATTTATCTGCCGCAAGCTGTATCGTCAGACCATGAGTGCTGACTGTTTCAGTGACAAAAGCTGCGTTGAGAACTGGTATTCCGACAATGACTGGCATGTGTGCTTTGTGGGCGAGATAGTGGAAGCGCTGAAAAGATCATGAAAAACGTGCTTATAACCGGAGCTTCAAGAGGTATCGGGGCGGAAACAGCCCGACTTTTTGCGCTTGAAGGCTTCTGTGTGTGGATAAACTACAGCAAATCATCGTCAGATGCCGAGGAACTGTGTGACAGGCTCAGAGAAAAAGGCGCCGAAGCATTCACCGTAAAGGCGGACGTATCCTCTCCGGATCAGGTGCGTGAGATGTTCCGCACCATAGAAGCCGGCTGCGGGGGTGTTGACGTGCTTGTCAACAATGCCGGCATCGCACAAACAAAGCTCTTTACCGAGATAACTGACGACGACTGGCAGCGGATGATCTCCGTAAACCTCAGCGGTGTTTTCTACTGCTGCAGAGCGGCTCTCCCCTATATGATACGCCGGCGCTTCGGAAGGATAATCAACATTTCTTCCATGTGGGGACAGGTAGGCGGTTCATGCGAGGTACACTACTCCGCTGCAAAGGCCGGTGTTATCGGACTTACAAAGGCTCTTGCAATGGAAGAAGGTCTCAGCGGCATCACCGTGAACTGCGTTGCTCCCGGCGTTATAAAAACGGACATGACCTCCTGCTATTCCGATGAAGAGATGAAGGCTCTGGCAGAAGAAACACCCACAGGAACTCTCGGCACTCCCCTTGATGTTGCAAGAGCCGTTCTGTTCCTTGCAAGAGACGAATCGGCGTTCATCACAGGTCAGGTACTGGGAGTAAACGGCGGATTCGTCGTATAAAAACACATGAATCAAAACGCATTGCCCGTCTGCATTAAAGCAGAAAAGGCAATGCGTTTTTTGTTTATTTATTTCATTATTCAAGCATTTCCAGTCACTTAACCTACGTTTTCGATATAGATATAGCTGATGTGGCTGTCCTTTGCAAGCTCCTTTATCGTCTCTCCCCTGACACCCTCGTAGTAGCAGCCATAGGTGTAAATGCCGTTCTTTTCAACGTTGTCTGCAAATCTGTTCAGGTACTCGGAAAGACATTCATAACGGGTATCAAGATCGGTGTTTTCGGGATATTCTATACCACCCTTTGTATATCCGTCTTCGTAATAATCTTCGCTGTCACTCTTTCTTTTATAGGGCTTTATCTCATTGCATCCGGTCATCATTGTAAAGTCCTTTGAATCCGCAATATGACGCAGAGATTCGCTAAAGTATGCTTCAAAACTCTTTCTCAGGCTTTCTTTATCAAAATAGTCTTCTCTGGAAAGTCCGTTATAAAGCTGTTCAAGGTAATCACCACCGAAGTACCTGTTGTAGCTGTTACAGTTTGCATAGAATCCAAGGGTTGCAGATGCCTCATAGGTACCTCCGAACTTCTGACACGCCGCAAACCACAGCGACATCATACCATAGCCGCGGTTGTGATCATTCTTTAACGCTTCACTGAGCATCTTTATCGCATCTTCATACCCGTACACCTTATCAAAGGTGACATAGATATTATAGACTCCGGAATTATTAACAGAGGATACAGAAGACATATCCCTGGGTCCTGTTGAAGAAGTGTCTCCTCCGGAACCCCAGAAAATGACTCTGCTCTCGTTGCTTACTCCTGCAAGAGCCGGATAGAACGGATAACTGAGACGGGGTGAGAATACATCATCTCCATTAAGCTCCAACACACCCTGATTTATACTGCCGGAAACATAATTATACTTGTAATAATCTGTTGTATAATCAATGTTTGCCATACGACTCAGACAAGATATGTCAGGACAAAGCTCAGCAACACTTAAACCGTATTTTCCGCTGCCAAGATCTGTTACACTGATGTCGTCCCAGTTTTTGTCCGGAGCAAAAAGGTTGGTATAAACACGCATATCTTTCTCAAACTGTGTAATCTTAGGGCTTGAACTTTCGCTGATAGCTCCTATCGGGTCGTAATACCTGCTTTTGAGCCAGTTCGGAACGATCCATTCAAAAATACCCACAACCACCAGCACAAGCACCAGTAAAATAATACCGAATCTTACAAATCCCTTGCGGAATCTTTTCTTTATCAGCCTGATTATCTTCTCTGTCTCCTGCCTTGCCTGCTCTTCAGCTTTCCTTTTTTCTTCAGGAGAAGGCTCTGATTTGTCAGCGCTTTTTTCAACGCCGCCCTCAACATCAAAAACCGAGGGTATCTGTTCGTTCTCATAAAGATAATCGCTTATTGCCTCGTGACGTTCGATGTCGTTCTGGACCTCTTTTTTCTTTTCGTCGTCCAGCTTGCCTTCCTTGTACAGTTCGATCATTTCAGTATATTTCATATCCGTTTTCCTCCAGAATCTTCTTAAGATCTTTTTTGCCTCTGTAGCCCAGCACACGCACATTTTCCGGTGTGAGCTTCATAACCGCTGCGATCTCCTTTTGGGAAAGATCGCCCCAGTACTGCAGAACAAGTATTTCTCTTTTTTGTGGAGCCAGCTTCTGCATGGCCTTGTATATTAGCTTTGACCTTTCGGCCGATATCATATTGTCAAGAATTTTATCGTCAACCGCTTCTTCGGGGACATCCTCCTGGTCAGTCTCTCTTTTCAGGTTCCTTGAGGAATTGAGAAAGAGGTTTCTTGCCACCAGGTACAGCCATGCCCGGACGTTTTTATGCTTTTCAGAAAGTGAAAGCAGGGCTTTGACGAATGTATCCTGACAAAGATCCTCACTTAGCTGCATGTTTTTGCAAAGAGAATACAGATAAAGCAGGATCTCTTTATGATACCGAAGGTAAAGTTCCTCCAACGCATCATTTTTCATTGTCCTTCTCCTATGCTTTTTGAAGTACTTCTGTATATGTAACACACGGGAAAACAAAATGTTACACGAAAACGGAAATTTTTTCAAAAAATTTTTCCGGACATTTTTCTCCGGAAAAGTCAAGACCACCCGCTGTCCGGGTGGCCTATAAATATACTTAAATATACTATTATTGACATTGCAGAAAGCGCCGGTTATCTTCCAAGCTCCTCTGCCCTGTTTGTGCAGGCAGCCATTCCGTCAATGATGGCCTGGGGAACACCACGGTCATTCATAACCTTAAGAGCCTCTATGGTAGTGCCGCCCTTTGAAGATACCTTCTGTATCAGCACCTCGGGGGTATCGCCGCTGCTGCGGAGCATCTCGGCGCTGCCCTCCATGGTCTTGCAGACCAGTCTGAGAGCCACCTCACGGTCGATACCAACGGACACGGCATAATCCACCATAGCCTTAGCAAACAGATAGAAATATGCCGGACTGCTGCCGTTGACAGCGATCACTGCGTTCATGTCCTTTTCTTCAAGGATAACGGCTTCGCCGGAAAGGGCAAACATACGGTATACCTCTTCAAAATCCTCGTCGCTGATATTCTCCGAACGGCACAGAGCACTTGCGCCCTTGCCCAGAAGAAGCGGAGTGTTGGGCATTACACGCACAGCGGGACAGTTTTTGCCCACTCCCCTGCGCACATAATCAATGGATATACCCGCTGCGATCGTTACCATTACGGTACTGTCCTTAACTGCGGGAGCTATATCAGAGAGTACCTCGTCATAATTCTGGGGCTTGACGGCAAGAACGACAACATCGCTCTTTTCTGCAAGCTCACGGCATGAGGATACGGTGTCTACACCCTTTTCTGCCATTACAGAAAGCTTTTCCGCATCAAGGTCAAAAACCGAAAGCTGTGAAGGCTCCTTCGCCTTATTGAAGAGTATGCCGTTTATTATGGCTGTGGCCATGTTTCCAGCTCCGATAAATCCTATTCTTTTATTACTCATCCAAAACACCTCTTGATTTTAATTTATCATCTTCAAGATTATAACAATTATAGATAATGTTGTCAACATTACTCCGGTGCGCCGAACGGAAATTCATTCAGATGGGGCAGTTTCTTGGGGAAAACCCTTTTCCGGCGGAAAAAGGGTTATTCCCCAAACCCCTTTCCTAAAACCGCTGAATATGAATTTATCAAAATACACACAGGCGGTTATCAGGAAGAATGAATTTTCAGGGGCTAATAAATCAGAAATAGTGGTGATTAGCATCATGCACCGACCTTATCCCTGCCTGTGAGCAGACAGGCCTTTTTGCTGAGGAAAGCGATGAACTTGTCCCAGCGCACAAGCTTCTGGAACAGGGTTATGGCAATGGATATAGCAAGGGAAATTCCGAATACGATAAGGAATACCCAGTACCACTGACCGGTTGAATAGGTCATATCCTTCCACCATACGATTCGTATGAAGGTGTGTACAAAAAAGATATTTGACGAATGTTTTCCCAGAAAGGCGAAAACCGTATTGACCACCGGTATGGGACACTGGAACTCATAAAGATAATAAATGAAATAAACCGGAAGAACAGAACTAATGATGTAATAGAAATGCTTCTGGCACCAGGGCGTCTTTCTAAAATAGACAAGACAGACAAGTATTGCCGTAAGTATCACAAACTTAATTAGCTTTACTACGATCTTGTTGCCCTTTGAGGGGAAGCCTCTCCATCTTTCAAGGGTGTTGCCCTGGGCAAAGATCACACCCAGCGGGATTGTCAGCAGCCATCTTGTCATGTTTGTAAGACCGGTGGATGCAAAGAAATCCGCTCCCTGGATCAGAACGGGTATGACCAGATACGGCACAAGACAGCCTGCGCCGAATTTGCGGTACAGCGCAAGCGTTACAGGAATAAGCAGGATAATGATTAACGCAAAGCTCATATACCACCAGGTGCTTATCATCATCTTTGAATTGAGCAGTCCGGCGATACCCAGCATATCAGCGGTCATATTGAAGGCAAAATCAAATCCCGTTCCGTAAGGATTGTATGAGGTGAACATGAAGGTTGCGGCGGTACATACGGTATATGGTATCAGGAATGAGCCGAGAAGCGATATGATACGGCTCATAAAAAAATTCGCCGCGGCTTTTCCTTTGAGCAGACTTTCGCCGTATTTTTTCATGGCGACCTTTGTCAGACCATACGCTGACAGAAAAGCAAACATACCCACACATATATTCATGCTCTCAAAAAGATAGAAGGCCCATCTTCTGGGCAAGGGACCAAGATAGACCTCATACCCGCACAGCCTGTCCTTTGATGACAGACAGTGATAAAATACCAGCATTATTATTGCGACTCCCTTTGTTACAAGGGTGTCTTTTTTTGAAAAGCTCAGAGCTGATGAAGCCGTTGTTGTCTGGGACATCTTTGCACTCTCCTTTGCACAATGAAATCATTCAACGGTAAGACTTTATTATAATAACACATCCGGCCTGATTTGTCACCACAAAAATCACAGGAACTTTATCGGCAGAATTGTTTCCGTAAGTACCTGAAAGGCTTGAGGGGCATATAGTTTTTTTCATTTTTTATTATATACCGATAGACACGTCAGAAAAGATATCAAGTGTGCATTAATCACCATTTGCATAGTAATAATCAATATCCATATTTTCTCAGAAGAAAAAAGTATGTCTAATATCACCTGCTATTGTACCAAAAAAGGGAATAAGTGGATATTACTTTTTTAATTGTATTTATATATTTTCTCATGTTATTATGCATAATATCATTATAGTGCAATTATTTTTCAACATTTTCTACGTTTTTGCCAGATTTTTCCCATGGCAAATATACCAAAAGAAACATTATCAAAAAAACCCCGAAAGATTCTGAGAACAGCAAACGGCGGACATGAAATGATCACATCCGCCGGAAACGATTAAGTTTTTTCAGAATTTCAAACAGCTGGGGCTGGGGAAACCATGCTTGTTGCTGCGTCCGTCAGGAGCATAATCACCGTAAAGGAACATCTCAGCCTCGTCAACACGTCGGTACAGAAGTCCGTAATAACAGTTGCCGCCGGCGTGATGATATGACAGAAGCTCGTTTATCAGCGCATTATGATTTACATAAGTAAGATCACGGACCGTACCGCCGGAAGAAGCGCCTATCCTCAGATATGTACCGCTGCAGTAGCCTGTAGTTCCGCTTGAAGTCTTTACATGGTACCAGACACCGTTGTATTTTTCGGTACTGAGAAGAGTTACTGTCTCGTTATAGTTCAGTGTGCGGAGGACCTTGCCGCTTGTAGAGGCTGCATCACGCAGGTAAAGTCCGTCGGATGATGTTACAACAGCGCTCATACTGCTGCTGCGTCCGATCATAGGTCCGTAGGAATCAAGAAGAATACTCTTCAGGTCGGATGAATACGTCCAGCCTGAGCCCAGGTTATAGGAGAATGAGACTAATGCGTCAAACTGCTGCTGATTGAAGTAAACCTTATTATTGATGAGCATATTGTTGACGTCACGGGTATAGTCATCTTCGTTTACAGACCTGACAAGCATTGCATATCCCTCAGTGGCGGTAACGCCGTTATAGAAAGCGGTACCCTCCCAGATAACATAACCGTGTGCGATGGTGGGAATATTGTTTGCAAGGGTGTCATAGTAGAAGTAAGAGTCAAAGCCCTCCTTCTCCCCTACAAAACGGATCATTTTGTCGCTGGCTCTCAGTCTGTCAAGACCGGTCTCCTTAGCGTTTGTCTTGTCGGATACATATATATCGCACTTACCGTCCGCACAGGTATACCACTTGTTATCCATCTTTGCAAAGGCGTTGACGGTAAATGTACCGGCCTTCTTTGGAATGTAGTATGCAGTCCATACATAGGTGTTGCCCTCGGCAACCTTTTTGTTTGCCATGACAGTAGTACCTGTTCCGCCGTCCTTTACGGTAAAGAACACGCCCTGGCGCTGTTTGTCCGTTACGGCAACAAGAGAGATCTTGTCAGAAAGGGTCGCGGAGTTGGGTGATGAGTATGCAAAGCGCACAGGAGCTGCCTCCTCAACGCCTACAACACATATTGCCTTCTGTCCGTAATAGTTCTCGTAAGATATAGAGACACGTCCTGCCTTTTTAGTTCTGATGAAACCGGCGCTGACGGTAGCAACACTCTCATCGCTGGACTTCCACGTAGAACCGTTATAGCCCTTTATGTATACGGTCTTTCCGGCAGTGGTAACTACACTGTAGCGTGAAAGAGTGACAGAACCGGAGCTGATGGCCTTGACTGTGACATTGCACTTGTCATAGATCTTGCCTGTTTCGTCGGATACGGTTATGACGGAGGTACCGGCTCTGAGTCCGCTGACAACGCCGTCGGTTGCGCCGGCGATCCTGGGATTGCTGCTGGACCATCTCACTTTAAGGTTTGAAGGAGTTTTTGTAACGTTGAGTCTGACCGAAGAACCGGCCTCTACACTGACGGAATGAGTGTTAAGTGAAATGGAGCCCTTCTGCTTTACAGTGACCTTACAGACTCTTGTAACCAGTCCGGTGGCATCAAAGGCGGTAATATTGACGGTGCCGCCGCTGACGCCCTTAACAACACCCGCAGAGGTAACGGTAGCAATGGACGTATTGGAAGAGCGGAAGTTGACCTTTTTGCCGGCAGGAGTGGTGGTTGCCTTGAGAGTAAAGCTGCTTCCTGCATCTATTGTTTTTGCGGTAATATCAAGAGTTATGCTGCTGGTCTCGGTCTTTATGACCTTGACGGCACATTTCTGAGTCTTCTTTGTTGAGCTGTCTGTGGCGATGATATTGGTGGTTCCGAAGCCTACGCCCTTTACAGTACCGTTTGAATCAACGATAGCTATCTTAGTGTCGGCAGAAGACCAGGTTACCTTGCCGGTATTGCCGGTGGCCTTGAGGATAAACTGTCCGTATTTTGCAAGGGTGTGTGACGTCTCGGAAAGTGCAAGAGTCTTTGCGGGGGTAGTCTGGGTGGTGGTTGTAGTAGTCTTTACTGTATAGGTCGAAGAAGTCACGAACTTTACATAATCGGTGCAAACATAGCCTGTTGTACCATCAGAGGTCTTTACCCTTGCCCATGAATTACCATTGAATCTCAGGATATCGAGCTTGGTATTGGGATTAAGTGTACGAACTATCGAATTGGATGTTCCTGCTCCGGAACGGAGGTTTACATAATCCGTTGTTGTACAGTCGGTAACAATATCAAGATAATCGGCAGAGCAGTATCCGGTCTTTCCGTCTGCAAGCTTGACTTTGAGCCAGGAAGCGTTGGACCTGTCTATGACCGTCACCAGTGTTTTGTCGGGAATGGTCTTCATCACCGAATAATTTGAACCTGCTCCGGTACGGACGTTAAGGTTAGCGGTGGTCTTGGCGATTATTTCATTCGCCGCATTGACTGACAATGCAGTCATTGGCAGAACAGACATCACCAACACAACGGCAAGCAGCACAGTCAGTATCGTCCTGATACGGGAGTGTTTTTTTCTTGATGTTACTGCGGATTCCATGACAAAAGTCACACTTCCTTTCATAATAGTTACACGCTTGTAACCGATAAAACGCAATTTACCGGCAGACCATTACCATTATAACTTACCCAAAACAGATGTTCAATCGGCATTATCAATAAAGAATAGGTTAGAAAACTAACGCCCTGCAATATCCTACAACAATAAGAAGATTATTGCAGAGCGTTTTGTTGATAATATCCTATAACAACATTGAATAGGATATTTTATTTTTCTTTATCTACACTTTTAGTCAGAACTTTTTGGTCATCTTAGTTACAAAGTTGTTAATCTTTTGCCTGTATACACGGAGGACGACAGTTATTGCATAGTCATAGAGAAGAAATACCGGATTGATGATTATAAGGAACAGCGCAGGTATGTTTATACCGAAATATTCAAAATCATCGGCAGGTACAGAGAACACAAAAATAAGCAGAAAATAAATACATACGGCTGCAGCGTTGAATACCAAAAGCTTCAGGATATACTGCACCGGTTTGAACTTCAGCTTTTCGATGACCTCTTTGAGCATGGGATAGAATCCGAAAAACAGTATGAAACAAAGAGATGTCTCCTTGTTTGTACACAGAATAAAAGAAAGAACCGACACAACAAAGAAGGATATCCATCCATATGATCTGCCCGCTGTCATTGCAATAAAGAACACAATCAGTCCGGAAACTGCCGGAAAGGTGTACATTCCCGCAGGAAAAACATTTGCAACGATTATTACAACACAGGCAAGGGCTGTGAGAAGTCCCCCAAGGGCTATTTTTTGTGTATTCTTCATAGCATTACCTCCGATATGCAAAAAGAAAAGACCTTCGTCACTGACGAAAGCCCGACCCCGGGGGTCTATCTTTTCGTACAGTCATCTGCAGCAGCTGCACAGGCAATCACTGCACAACAGACAGGTACAGACATCACAGCAGTCACAGGCCGGAGCGGTGTTGCCGGTCTGGTAACCCCCCTGGGCACCGGAACGCTGCTGCTGCACACGCTTATAGATGGACTGATATTCAACATTCGACGGATCCATGCGGCAGGCTGTCTGAAAATAATTGTACGCGTCCTCGAGCCAGCCCTTCTGATATACCACAACGCCCATAAGATAATACCACTCGGCGTCCCGCTGATCCGAAGGAATTCCCTGCAAAGCCTGTTCCGCACTGCCGAAGTTTGAGCTGTTTATCATCATGCGTATCTCTTCGTAGCGGGAACGGTTCTGGTGAAATGAGGAATAGCTCTGACCCTGACTCTGGGCGCTCTTGCGCTCCTGGAGTATGGTGTCATAGGCTTCGTTGATCTCCTTCATCTTTTCGGAGGCTGTATCCGCCAGGGGACTGTCAGCGTATTTATCGGGATGATATTTTTTTGCAAGCTGTCTGTAAGCCCGCTTTACTTCTTCATCTGTGGCCGAGGGAGATACCCCCAGCACCTTGTACGGGTCATTCATATTTATACCCTTCCTTTCCCCTCTGCCAAAGCAGAGTTCCTTTATCTCCTGACATAATCATCCTCACATCAGGCCATTCTGTCCGGTACTTTTCATTCCTTATGGTTTGTACTGTCCTGACCGGAAAGATATCCGTAGTATTCAGTGTTCTTACGTTTGCACTTTTTTCTGTGCTTTTTGTCCTTTTTCTTTTCAAACAGACAATACCTCTGCTGCAATGATAACCCATGATATACAACATTGTCAAGGATTTCCTTGAAAGAGCCCAATTCAAGCAGCTCGTAGGCCTGTATCATCCGGGCGGCAGTCATATTCAGGACATCATTGCAGTACAGCATGGTACTGCCGTCGGTGTCTGAAAGAGCATTACAGAAGGGATTGAAGGCTCCGCTCTTTATGTCCTTTTCCAGATCGTCTGCAGCGTCGATAAGGTATATCCACCTTCCCAGATAGTACCCGAACTGTTCAAGCACCTTCTGCTGTTCCTTTTTCTCCGACAGTGTTGTACACAGCCACGAAAGCAGGGATGCAGTCGGATCTGCGGCCCTGTCGATACCGCAGCCGTCATCTTCCGCCGCAAGCTGCTGCTCCATCATTGCAGATACACGCCGGTCCAGCTCCGGATAAGCAGCTTTCGCCTTTTTGTAGCCCCGCTTGATCATGCTGCGGAAAAGCCTTGCGCCAAGTCCTGAAAAAAAGCCCCCGTCATGGATCGTGTCCTGACATTTATACCAGGTCATGATGACCGACACCGCCCCTGACAGGTAAAAGCTTTTGCCTTCACAGGAGCAGAAATAGCACTTCTTTGCGGGGTTTACAACACATCTGCCCTTATGTACGGAAGGACATTCATCAAGCAGGCTCATTGAAAGCATAGTCAGCATGGTGCAGTCATAGCTGAGGGTAAGTCGGGTGACTACTCCATAGTCATGACCAAGATGCCTGCACAGACCGCAGTATACGCTTTTGTAAAGGTCAAATTCACGGGTCTTCAGCTCTCCCTTGTGAGGTCTGAGATATCCGAACATTCACTCACCTCCGGTCACATATCAAGGAGAGGCCGGAGGTACTGACCGGTATATGAAGCCTCGTTGGCCGCAAGCTGTTCCGGAGTGCCGACTGCCACGACCGTTCCGCCGCCGTCGCCTCCCTCAGGTCCGAGATCTATTATATGATCCGCCGTTTTGATAAGCTCGAGATTGTGTTCTATCACAACAACGGTATTCCCGCCCTCAACAAGCTTCTGCAGCACTTCGGTAAGTCTGTGAACATCGGCAATGTGCAGGCCTGTTGTGGGTTCGTCAAGAATGTAGATGGTCTTTCCGGTGGAACGGCGTGAAAGCTCGCTGGCAAGCTTGATTCGCTGCGCTTCTCCTCCGGACAGAGTGGTTGAAGGCTGGCCTATCTTGAGGTAACCCAGACCCACATCATAAAGGGTCCTGAGCTTATTATATATTCTGCTGTGGTTGGCAAAAAACTCACAGCCCTCTTCCACGGTCATTTCAAGCACGTCATAAATGGACTTTCCCCGGAACTTTACTTCAAGGGTCTCACGGTTATAGCGCTTTCCTCCGCACACGTCGCAGGGAACATAAACGTCAGGCAGGAAGTGCATCTCTATCTTGATTATACCGTCACCCTGACAGGCCTCACAGCGCCCGCCCTTAACATTGAAGGAAAATCTTCCGGAACCAAATCCGTGCATCTTTGCCTCATTCGTCTGGGCAAAGAGATCCCGGATGTCGGTAAAAACTCCGGTATAGGTGGCGGGATTCGATCTGGGCGTTCGTCCGATGGGCTGCTGATTTATGTCTATGACCTTGTCAAGGTGCTCGATACCGGTGATCTTTTTGCATTTTACCGGCAGGGGCCTTGCCCCGTTCAGATCTGAGGCAAGCTTTTTGTAAAGTATTTCGTTTATCAGGGATGACTTTCCGGAACCCGAAACACCGGTAACACAGACGAAACATCCCAGAGGAATGTCAACATTGATGTTTTTCAGATTGTTCTGGTATGCACCCTTTATGGAAAGCTTTTTCCCGTTACCCTTGCGGCGATTACCTGGAACCGGAATAAAGAGCTGACGGCTCAGATAGCGTCCGGTAAGGGAACGGTCGCACTTCTTTATTGCGTCAATATCCCCTGCGCAAACAAGCTCTCCGCCATGAATTCCTGCACCGGGACCAATGTCGATGATATAGTCAGCGGCTTTCATGGTGTCTTCGTCATGCTCAACAACGATGACGGTATTTCCCAGGTCACGCAGACTTTTCAGTGTATCTATAAGACGGTCGTTGTCACGCTGGTGAAGTCCGATACTGGGCTCGTCAAGAATATACAAAACGCCGGAAAGCGCAGAGCCTATCTGTGTTGCAAGGCGTATGCGCTGGCTCTCGCCGCCCGAAAGAGTTCCCGCCGAACGTGACAGGGTCAGGTACGACAGACCCACGCTGTTAAGAAAACGCAGCCGGCTGTCTATCTCCTTTGTTATAGCGGATGCAATAAGCCTTTCACGGTCGGAAAGCTGAGCCGTCCGGACAAATCCCAGCGCCTGTTCCACAGACATATCGCAGAACTCGCTGATATTCATACCTCCTACAGTGACTGCAAGACTTTCGGGACACAGTCTTTTACCCTTGCAGGCGTCACAGGGGACCGATGACATATAGCTTTCTATCTCGGCCTTTATCCAGGTACTCTGGGTCTCTCTGAAACGGCGCTCCAGATTGTTTATTATACCCTCAAATTCCGTATTATATGTTCCGCTGCCGTATTCGTTGCGGCGGTGAACGGTGATCTTTTCGCCCTTAGTTCCGTAAAAGATAATGTCAATAACATCCTCGGGAAGCTCGGATACAGGGGAGTCAAGTGAAAAGTGGTAACGCTCGGCAAGGGCCTCAAAGTACATTGATGCGATAGTGCTGCCGTCCATTGCCCAGCCGCTCCCCTTTATGGCGCCCTGACGTATGGAACGGCTCGGGTCGGGTATGATGCGGTTCTCATCGATCTTCATGAACACGCCAAGTCCGGTGCATTTTTTGCAGGCACCGTAGGGGTTATTGAAAGAAAACATACGGGGACTCAGCTCGTCCATGCTGACTCCGTGCTCGGGACAGGCGTAATTCTGAGAAAAAAGTATGTCCTCTCCGTCGTTCACCGCTGCGATCACAAGTCCGCCGGAAAGTTTAGAGGCGACTTCGATGGAATCCGCAAGTCTTGAACGGATATCCGGACGTATCACGAGACGGTCGACCACCACCTCGATATTATGTTTCTTGTTCTTTTCGGGTTTTATTGTCTCGGAAAGGTCATAGATTATCCCGTCAACTCTGACACGGACAAAGCCGCTCTTTGAAGCAGCCTCAAACTCCTTCTGGTGCTCACCCTTTTTGCTTCGTACCACAGGTGACAGCACCTGAAGCTTTGTACCCTCCGGAAGTGACAATATTCGGTCAACGATCTGGTCAACGGTCTGCTGACGTATCTCACGGCCGCATACAGGACAATGGGGTATTCCGATACGGGCATACATAAGACGAAGATAGTCGTATATCTCCGTTACGGTACCCACGGTTGAACGGGGGTTTTTTGAGGTGGTCTTCTGGTCGATGGATATTGCGGGAGATAGACCGTCAATGCTGTCCACATCCGGCTTGTCCATCTGTCCCAGAAACATCCGGGCATAAGAAGACAATGATTCCACATAGCGGCGCTGACCCTCGGCATAGAGCGTATCAAATGCCAGGGAGGACTTTCCAGAACCGGAAAGACCCGTTACGACCACAAGCTCATCACGGGGAATATCAACATTTATGTTTTTCAGATTGTGCTCTCTTGCACCCTTTACAACTATTTTTTTGAAAGGCATATTATCACCTGTAAAAAATCTGATGGTTTGAAAAAAAATACTTTTCTGTCTGAAGTCATTGTTACGGATACAAAAACTTCCGTTTAACCAGAAAGGAGTGCTCTGCGGCACTCCTTATGGTCAGAATAGTTTGTTTGGTAAGTGATCAGTCTTTTTTCTCCGGCTCTGCTTCGGTCTCTTCCGAGTCCGAATCCGCACCGGTAACCTCTGCTTCAGCGGAGTCATTGCCTGACTCAACGGTTTCTTCGGCGTCGTCAGTATCCCGGCTGTCATCGGCTTCCTCTTCCTCAACGGGTGTGGGGATAGGTTTGCCCTCCATTGCAAGAGCAAACTGCTCGCCGGTCATCTTTTCATGTTCAAACAGGAACTTTGCAACGATATGAAGCTGATCTATATGATCTCTGAGTATGGTCTCTGTCTTTTTGTAGCCGTCAGTGATATATTCCTTGACTTCGGAATCTATCTTTGCGGCAGTTTCTTCGGAATAGGTCTTGTTATGACCGAATTCCTTTCCAAGGAACACCTCACCGTCGGAAGAACCGTAGGTGATGGGGCCCAGCTTTTCACTCATACCGTACTTGGTAATCATTGAGAATACAAGGTTTGTGGCTCTTTCGATATCGTTTGAAGCTCCTGTGGAGATATCGTCAAGAATAACAGCCTCGGCAACACGTCCGCCAAGCAGTACAACGATCTCTTCCAGCATCTCCTTGCGGGAGCGGTAGGATTTGTCCTCGGCGGGCAGGGACATTGTAAAGCCGCCGGCCATGCCTCTTGGGATAATGGATATCTGGTGTACGGGATCCTGTGTAGGACAGTAATATGTTGCAACTGCATGACCCGCCTCGTGATATGCCGTAAGCTTCTTTTCCTTGTCAGACATGACACGGGATTTTTTCTCGGTACCCACAACCACCTTGATGGTGGCCTCTTCGACCTCCTTCATGGTGATGGCCTTCTGGTTCTTACGGGCTGCAAGAAGTGCGGCTTCATTAAGAAGGTTTTCAAGATCTGCACCGGTAAAACCGGCGGTAGACTTTGCTATGGTTTTGAGAACAACATCGGGTGCCATGGGCTTGCCCTTTGCATGGACCTTGAGTATCTCTTCCCTGCCCTTTATGTCGGGTCTGCCGACAATGACCTGACGGTCAAAACGTCCGGGTCGCATAAGCGCCGGGTCAAGGATATCGGGTCGGTTGGTAGCGGCGATCATGATGACGCCCTCGTTTGCGCCGAAGCCGTCCATCTCAACAAGGAGCTGATTAAGGGTCTGCTCACGCTCGTCGTGACCGCCTCCAAGGCCTGCGCCTCTCTGACGGCCCACAGCATCGATCTCATCTATGAAGATTATACAGGGTGAATTCTTCTTTGCCTGATCAAACAGGTCTCTGACACGGGATGCGCCGACACCGACAAACATCTCTACAAAGTCAGAACCGGATATAGAGAAGAAGGGAACGCCGGCCTCGCCTGCAACTGCCCTTGCAAGAAGGGTCTTACCTGTTCCGGGAGGGCCTACAAGCAGAACTCCCTTGGGTATGCGCGCACCCAGCTCGTTGAATTTTTTGGGGCTTTTGAGAAATTCTACGATCTCTTTCAGCTCTTCCTTTTCTTCATCAGCACCGGCAACATCAGCAAAGGTGGTCTTTCGCTTTTCGTCGGTCATATTCTTGATCTTTGCCTTGCCGAAGCCCATCTGCTTGCCTGCGTCACCAAGTCCGCCCGACAGCCGGCGCATGAAGAATATCCACACCACTGCAAGGAGAATAATGAGTATGACGTTGGGAAGAAGATTGAGCCACCATGAATTGTCGGTCGCCTGCTTCCAGTCGTACTTCATGGGTGTTTCCGGGTTCGCCTTATCATAAGCCTCGACATATTCATCGACAGTGTCAATGAACAGACCTACGCTGGCAACATTGGTTTTGATCTCGGTCTTGTTTTTGTAGGGGGTCTTGAGCTTCATGTTAAGCTCGCCCGTTCCGAAATCAAGGGTATACTCCTCTACCTGCTGGTCCT